>JAJXTA010000434.1 GCA_021784265.1 bacterium
ACCAAGCCGAGGCGGTCCGCGTCCCGAACCCGGGGTATCCAAAGGCCATCCGGCACACCGATCACCAGCCCGATATCGATTCGCGGTGGTCGGACGAGGGAGTCATTCACCCAGATCGCGTTGGCCACGGGGCAGTCCCGCAAGGCCCAAGCCAGGGCCCGGACCAACAGGTCCGTGAGCGTGACTTTGCCTCCAGCCTCGGGCTCGCCAGCGGGCGGCAGGCGACTGGGCGAGGTCACCACGGCCGTCACGTCCGCCTCGGCGCGAAGGTAAAAATGGGGAACCGTGGCGAAACTCCGCGCCGTCTGTTGGGCGATCGCACGGCGCATGAGGGAAAGACCGCCCCCCGGCGGGCTGGATTTGGCCACACCGCGGGCGGCGACCGCACCGCTCACGTCCGCCTCCACAATCCGCCCGCCCGGCCCGCTCCCCTGGAGGTCGTGGATCGGAATGCCGCAGTCCCGCGACTTCCGCCGGGCCCGCGGTGAGGCCGGGGGGCGGCCGGCGCGGCGGGAGGAGTTCGAGGCCGGGCTGGTCATGGGCACCCAGGTTGGATCATCCCCAGCGCCTGGCCTATGTGAACTGTCACCCCTTCCGCAGCCAGGATTTCGGCCACCGTGCCACTCGCCGGCGCTTCAATCCCCACCACGGCTTTGGCGGTCTCGACCTCGACGATCACCTCATTGAGCACCACCGCCTCCCCTGGGCGTTTGCTCCACCGTACCACCGTGGCCTCGGTGACGGTTAAGTCCTGATTGGGCATAAGCACGGGCACGGTCGCACTGGTGGCGGGCGGTGCGGCCGGCGCGGGCGAGCCCTGCGGGGCGGCTAAGGGCGGGCGGGGCACGCCGCGAACCTCCCCCCCGAGCGCGCCTGTCACCGGCTCTGGCCCCTTGGGTCGGCGTGGGATCGGAGGCTTGCCCGCGACCACCCCTCGCGCCGCCGCAACGATCTTCTCGACCGTCACCACGATCTCGTCTTCCAGCGCCGGGCTGAAGGGCTGGGTGACGGGGTCGGGATGCAGCCGGCCCACCGGTGCGTCCAGCTCGTCGAACGCCTCTTCCATCACGGCCGCGGCGATTTCCGCCCCCACCCCACACATCGGGTGGGCTTCATCGACCACGAGGAGGCGGCCCGTCTTGGCGACACTGGCGCAGAGGGTCTGGGTGTCCAGTGGCACGATGGTGCGGAGATCAATGACTTCGCACGACCACCCCTCCCGGGCCAACACCTCGGCGGCGGTCAGGCACCGGTTGACATACTCGCCACAGCTTACCACGGTCAGGTCGCGGCCTGAACGGCGCACCCGCGCCTGCCCGAACGGGAGGTAGTATTCGCCGGTGGGCACGGGTCCGCGGCCGCCGAAGAGCAGCTTGTGTTCGAGGAACAACACCGGATCCGCGGCCCGGAGCGCCGTCTTCATCAGGCCCTTGGCGTCGGCGGGATTCGAGGGGACCACCACCAGCAAACCCGGGCAGTGCGCGTAAACCGGGTAGTAGCAACCGCTGTGGTGCGGGCCGGCGTTCTTGATCGCCCCCATGCTGGCGCGAATCACCACCGGGCTGGCGATCTGGCCCAGGCTCATATAGCGCCATTTGGCCGCCTGGATGATCACCTGCGAGGCGGCGTCGAAAAGGAAATCGATGAACATCAAATCCGCCACCGCCCGGCAGCCGGTCGCGGACGCGCCGGCGGCGGCGCCGGTAAAGCCCAGCTCCGAGATGGGGGTGTCGATCACCCGCCGGGCGCCGAACTCGGCCCAGAGTCCCTTGGTATGCCCGAAGCTGCCGCCGCGTTCGCCGATCCCTTCGCCGAGATAAATGAGGTGGGGATCACGCCGCATCTCCTCGGCAATGCCGTCGCGCACGGCGTCGAGATAGTTCGTGGCCGTCGTGGTCGGACTCGGGTAGGCGCGAACCTCCCGGGTGACAGGCGGGTTCACCGGCTCGGCCAAGACATGATCGTTGGCCGTGGCGGGGGCGGGCCGCGGCGAGGATTCCGCAAACGCAACGGCCTCCTCGACCGTCTGCCGGACGCGGGCCTCGCGGGCGTCAAGTTCCGCCTCCGTGCTCCGCCCAGTGGCCAGGAGCCACTCCCGGAAACGCCGCAGCGGGCACCGGCCCTTCCAGGCCTCGAGCTCCGCCGCCGTCCGGTACGTCCCCACCAGCGGATCACCTTCGTGGTGCCCGACCAGACGATAGGTCTTGGACTCCAGCAGCGTCGGACCCGCGCCACCCCGGGCGCGCGCGACCGCCGCGCGCATGGCCTCCCACACCGCCAGCACATCGTTGCCATCCACCTCGAGGCCCGGCAGGCCGTAGGCCGCCGCCCGGCTGGCCACCGACGTGTTCCGCGTGGCCAGTTGGAACGGAGTGGCCGTGGCGTACAAATTATTCTCGCAGACGAAAATCACCGGCGCCTGCTGCGCGGCCGCCAGGTTGACGCTTTCATGGAACGCGCCGTGATTGACGGCCCCATCCCCAAAAAACGCCACCGCCACCGTGTCGGTGCCGCGGACCTTGGCACTGATGGCCGCGCCGACCGCCGCGGGCAGGCCGCCCGCCACAAAACCGTTGGTGCCGAACAGCCCGGCGCGCCGATCAAACAGATGCATGCTCCCGCCCCGCCCGCCGCAGCAACCGGTGGCGCGGCCGTAAAGCTCGGCCATCAGCGCCGACGGCGCCACGCCCTTGGCTAGCGCGTGCCCGTGGCCGCGGTGGGTGCTGGTGATCCAATCTCCGGGCCGCAGATGGGCGCAGACGCCCGTGGCCGAGGCCTCCTCCCCAATGTAAAGATGGATGAAGCCCGGCATCCGGCCCGCTTTGTAGTTCCGCTGGGCGGCCAGCTCGAACTCACGCAGGAGGACCATCCGTTCATAGAGCGCCACGCAGGCGGTGCGGTCGGGCGCACCCGCCGGCGGCTTCACTTCCCCTGATGTGTTCATAAATCGGGAGCGGCGCGGAATTGGCTGACGGGCCCGAGGTTAGCCCGATGCGGCGCACCGTTCAAGCCATGACCGCCGGCGGCGGACGCCACCTCGCACCCGCCCGTGCTCCCCCACCCTGGCCCACGCCGGCCGCCGCCCGGCTTGACGCCACCGCGAGAACGCGGTAAGCGACATCCAACGTCACCGAAGTCGTTGCGGGCTTTGCCCGCTCGGCCCGCTCGCTTATGCACGTCAATCTCAACGGAAAAGTCGCGTTGGTCACCGGCGCCGCCCGCGGCATCGGCCAGGCCATCGCCGACGCCTTCCTCGCCAACGGGGCGCGGGTCGTCTATTCGGACCTCGATCTGGCAACCGCCGCCAGCGCCGCCGCCCGGTCTGACAACGCTTTAGCCCTGCGCCTGGACGTGAGCGCTCCGACCGAAATCGACCAAGCCATCGACCAGATCCTCCACCGGTTTGGGCGCTTGGATATTCTGGTCAACAACGCCGGCGTGAACACGCTCGAACACCGGGTGAACATCGACCAGTTCCCCGTGGCGGAATGGGACCGCATCCTGAAGGTGGACCTGACCGGCGTGTTTCTGGTCAGTCGGGTCGCCGCGCGGCCCATGATCCGGCAGCAATCCGGGCGGATCATCAACATCGCCTCGGTGCTGGGGCTGGTGCCGATGCGCTTGCAGAGTCCGTTCGTGGCGGCCAAGGCCGGGATGGTGAACCTGACACGGTCGATGGCCTTAGAGCTGGGCCCTCACGGCGTGCTGGTCAACGCCATCGCTCCGGGCTCGATCCTCACCGCCGGCACCGAGAAGCTGTTCTATGGTGCGGAGGGCAAGTTCAAAGAACGGACTGCCGCCCTGCTCAGCCACATTCCCCTGGCCCGGCCCGGCACCCCGGCGGAGATCGCGCACGCCGCGCTCTTCCTGGCGGCGCCGGAAAGCTCCTACATCACCGGCCATGTCCTGACGGTGGATGGCGGCTGGACGGCGGGCTATACCCGCGACTTCTGAGGCGTGGCCCCAGGCCGCCGCGGCGCCGGCGCGACACCGCCAGCCGGCAACCACAACGGTCGGTTGACATCAGGGCGTCGCCCCGTCAGCGTGAGAGTATGCTCGTAACGATCCCACCTCGGCTGCCCGTGACCC
>JAJXTA010000435.1 GCA_021784265.1 bacterium
TGCACGCCGACGCCCGCCATCCGGTCGCCGGGTTGGACCAGGTTCCACCGGCCGACCGGCCGCCGGTGAACTTCGTCTTCCAAACCTACCATGCCATGGTCCTCTTGGGGATCGGCATCCTGACGGTGGCCGCGTGGGCGACCGTCGCTTGGTGGCGCGATACGCTGGGGCAACAGCGCTGGCTGCTCCGCGTCTTGGTGCTGGCGGTGCTTGGCCCTCAACTCGCCAACCAATGCGGCTGGTTCTCCGCCGAGGTCGGGCGCCAGCCGTGGATCGTCTATGGCCTGCTGCGCACCCCCGCGGGGTTATCGAAGACGGTCCAGGCCCAAACCGTCCTCGCCTCCTTGATCCTCTTCACCCTGCTCTATGTCCTGCTCCTGGCCGCCTTCCTCTATTTGCTCAACGATAAAATCCAACATGGACCAGACCCGGCGGACCTGGAAACCGGCCTCCGGAGCCACGCGACGCCACCCCCCTCCCACGCATGAACCCCGCCGGACTCGACCTCAACGCGACTTGGTTTGTGCTCATCAGCGTGCTGTTCGCCGGCTACGCGATGCTGGACGGCTTTGACCTCGGCGTCGGAGCGTTGCACCTCCTCACCGACACCGATGAGGAGCGGCGGATCATGCTCAACACCATCGGCCCGGTCTGGGACGGCAACGAGGTCTGGCTGGTGACCGGCGGCGGGGCCTTGTTCGCCGCCTTCCCCGTGGCCTATGCGACGGTCTTTTCCGGCTTTTACCTCGCGTTCGTCCTCCTCTTGGTGGCGTTGATCTTCCGCGCCGTGGCCATCGAGTTCCGCAGCAAACAACCGATGCGGTGGTGGCGGCGGATGTGGGATGTCGGGTTCTGCTGCGGGAGCCTGCTTGCCAGCTTCCTCATCGGGGTGGCCATCGGCAACATCGCCTGGGGCGTGCCCCTGGATGACAGCCATGAGTTCGCGGGCAGCTTCTTCACCCTCCTCAATCCTTACGCCTTGCTGCTGGGCGTCACCACGGTGGCGCTGTTCATGATGCACGGCGCGATCTACGCCGTCATGAAGACCGAAGGAGCCCTGCATCAGCGGGTGCGCGGATGGATCAATAACTGCATCGTCTTCTTTATCGTTACCTACGCCATCACCACGATGGCCACCCTCCTCTACGTGCCGCACATGGCCGCCCGGGTGCGTGCCCACCCGGGTCTGTTCAGCGTGGCGCTGGTGAACATGCTGGCCATCGCCAACATCCCCCGTGAGATGCACCATGGCCGCGCCTTCCGCGCCTTTCTCTCCTCCTGTGGGGCGATGATCGCCCTCATGACCCTCTTTGGGCTGGAGATGTTCCCCAACCTGGTGCGCAGCAACCCCGACCCGGCTCACAGTTTAACGGCCTACAACGCCGCCTCTTCCCCCAAGACCCTGGGCATTATGCTCGTCGTCGCCGCCATCGGCCTGCCGGTGGTCCTGGCTTACACCGTGAGCATCTACTGGGTCTTCCGCGGCAAGGCGCGCCTGGACCGGATGAGCTACTGACAGGGCCGCTTGGCCACCCACCCGCCCACCGCCGCCTGCCGGCGCGGCGGCAACGGGCCCCAACGCCCTTGGGCACGATCGTCCTCCAGGCTCACCCGGTTGTAGCTTGCGGAGGGGGGGCGACCTTGGCAGCGTGGGGGCATGCGAGCTTGGCGGACGATCCTCTGGCGCGGCGTGGTATCCCTGGCGGCGCTCTTGGCACTCGCCGCCCTGTTGATCGGCGGCCTCTGGACCTATTACCACCCGGCGTTCACCCGCGCCGATGGCTTGGTGTATGGCCAGCGGCACGGGCATAACCTCACGATCGACGTGGTCCGTCCCGCCCACCCGAACGGGCTCGGGGTGGTGTTAATGGTGAGCGGCGGCTGGAAATCCGGGGCGGGCTCGTTCCGGCCCTGGCTGGCCGCCCCGTTGCTGCGCCACGGCTATACGGTCTTCGCCGTCTATCATGTCTCCCAGCCGGAGGCAACGATCATGGAGATCGTCCAGGACGTGAACCGCGCGGTGCGCTACATTCGGTACCATGCGCGGGAGTACGGGGTAACACCCGACCGGCTCGGCGTCACCGGCGGGAGTTCCGGCGGTCACCTCAGCCTGATGTTAGCCACGCGCGGGGGACCCGGGCAAGCCAACGCCTCGGACCCCGTGGACCGCGAGAGTAGCGCCGTGCAAGCGGTGGCCATCTTTTATCCCGTAACCGACCTGTTGAACTTGGGCCGTTCGACCGAGAACCCTGGGGATGGCGGCCCGCCGAAGAGCTTCGTGCGGGCCTTTGGACCGCAAGCCACCAATCTGGCGGTCTGGCGGGTGGTGGGCCGGGAGTTGTCGCCCATCGATTACCTCACTACCAACCTGCCACCCACGCTGATCTATCATGGGGACGCCGACACCCTGGTGCCGCTGGACCAGTCCCAACGCTTTCAGGCGCGGGCGCGCCAGTTGGGCGACACGGTCGAGCTGGTGATCCACCACGGGGGGCAACACGGGTGGCTCAGCATGGTGTGGGACATCCGCCGGTTCGCCGAGTGGTTCGACCGCTACCTGCGGCCGGCAGCCTCCCGGTCGTAAGCCAAACCAGGCAGTGGCCGGCTCACCGAACGGTGGGAACCTGAGCGGCAGCCCGCTCGCGTCGGGGAGGTCCCCGGGGCGCTGGCCCAGCCTCCGCTGCCGCCATCCCACCACCGCTGCACGCGACGCGCTGGCCTGGGCTAGCCTGTCGAATACCATCCCCGCCGGTCCGTCAGACTTCACCATGCCATCGTCCTTGTTCAGCCCTAGGGGGTCCCAAGAACCGCCGTGGCCCCGCGCTCCCCGCTGCACGGCGTCCTGCCCGCCCTGCGGCGAGCGCTCCGGACCTGGGCGGCCGGGGCGCCCCCTACAGCGCCGCGAGGCAGAGAACCAGGCTGGCCGCCAGACCCTCCCGACGATCGGGTGGCGCCTCCGGCACTGGCTAGCAGTGCTGGGGGCGGTCGTCCTCTTCGCTCGGCTAGGCGCGGGCGCCCAGCAAGTGGGCCTGGTCTTTGACGCCCAACACCTCCGTCTGGGCGTTGGCGACCAAGTCTGGTCCTTCACCGCGGCCGAGGGTGCGTGGGCCCTCGACAGCATCGGCGTGCGCGGGACGGCCGTGGCCCAACCGTTGAGCCCCACCGATAGCTTCCTGCTCGGCGGAGGCGCCGCCACGGGCGTCTCGGTCCTCACGAACACGGCGACCGTCAAAGCAGTCCGGTTTCAGCTCGCCACCAACAGCGTCCTCTTTTTCGTGCAAGCGGAGGACCGGTTGCCACTCGTGCATGTGCGGATCGACGGCGCCGCCGCGCCGACCTTTGGCCTCCGCTCGGCCGGGGTCAGCGCGCGGGAACACGGCGCCTGGCTGACCCGTGGCTGCGTCGCCACCGACGCCGACGCGCACGAGGATTTCATCGACGCCAGCAACCCCCTGCTCTTCGGCCACTCCCACGCCGGGGACCATGACGCCTGCTACCTCTTTCTCCCCACCGTCCATGCCCACCTCCAGCCCAACGGACGAACCGAACAGCGTTCCGACACCTGGTTTCAGAGCAGCCGCCGACCGGTGGGCGGCGCGGGGTTTTGCGGCGCCTGGCAGTTGCGTTTCGGGGCTACCGAACCCAAGGAATTCGGCGTGCTGTTGGACCGCGATTTGGGAGGCCGTCTGAGCGACGTAGGGGAAAAGTACTACGCGGCGGCCGTCGATACCTTGGTGGATGTGGCGGCCGTGCCACTGAACGACGATCCCGACCGCTGTCTTCAGATGATCCCCGTCCGGCTAGCCGCGCCGGATGCGTTCATTCCCGGCTGGGGTTGGATGATGGACGAGTTCCCCAATGCCACGTACCCCTTCGCCCACGATGCCGTCCTGCAGGTGCCGGCCCTCTTGGCGTACGAAGGGTTGGCCACCGGCCGGCGCTGGGAACACAACTTTGCCCGCTACTTCCTGGACAACACACCGCTGGTTGGGCCGCCGGGCAAGAGCTTCTTCGCGCGCCGTCCCGGCGGGGTGATCCGGTGGGGCTATTTCGCGACCTACCGCGACAGTTTTCCACCCCTGGACGGC
>JAJXTA010000436.1 GCA_021784265.1 bacterium
TTTTTCAGTTCGATGTCATCGTCCACGCGGGCGGTGGGGTAGAAGTTGTATATATATATGCGGGGGGCGACACAGCCGATGCGGTTGACGCGGCCAACCCGCTGCATGAGGCGGGTGGAGTTCCACGGCGTGTCGTAATTGACGATGAGATTGGCGCGGTGGAGGTTGATGCCTTCGGCCAGGACTTCGGTGGAAAGGAGGATGTCGTAATCGTTGGCGTGCTCGGGGAAGTTGGCGTCAAAATTCGCCTGGACGAGTGGCATCCGTTCCTTGCGGTTGGTGGAATCCACGATGAGGACCTTGTTGTAGCCGGCGTCGGCCAGGCGGCCTTTCAAGTAGTCGGTGGTGTCCTTGGCTTCGGAGAAAATGACGAGCTTGTTGCCCTCGTGATTGATGGCGCGGTCGAAAAGCTCGGATTGCAGGCGGGTGAGAAACTGGTCGAACTTGGGGTCTTCGTGGATTTCGGCCCACTGCTGGCAGAGGTCGTCGAGCTTGGCGAGGTCGCTTTGGAGGCCGGGGAGAAACTCGGGCTCGAAGTCGGCAGGGGTGCAGACTTCGATGGTGGGGTCGGTGGCCTGGCGCCGCTCGATTTCGGCGATTAGCTCGTCCTCGCGCTCTTCGACGAGGAGTTCGGTCACGTTGAGGTTGGGGGCGATATACACGGTGCCCTTGGCGAACATGTCGCACATGACCGAGGTGGCCTGCCGGAAGCGGCCGAGAGAGAGCTTGAACGCGTGAAAGCTGCTGTCGAGGCGCTTGACCAGCAGCGTGCGCATGATGAAGGCGAGTTGCTGGGAGATGCGGTCGGCGTTCTGGTATTTGCGCTTTTTGGACGGCTTGAGGAAGCCGATGGCGCGGTAGCGGTTGTAGGTGAGGCCGGACATGGCACGGGCATCCTGCCCGTCCGCGGGCGAGACGCCCGGGCCACTGGACAGGAGCGCGACCGTGCGGTCGTACAGGTCCTCCAGCGCGGGCGAGAGCGGATAGTATATAGGGCGGGGCTTTTCGATGTGGGGGAAGGTGACGCCCTGGGCCGCGAGGTCCTGCTTGTATTGCTCGTGGGCGAGCAGGTCGGTGCGGGTGCGGCGGACAATGACTTCGGCAATGACCTTGGTGCGGATGAGTTCGTAGGTGGTTTTGACCTGGCGCCGGGCTTTCTCGATGTCCGGCTCTTTGCGGGCCTGGCGGTATTCCTTTTCGCGCTGGGCGAAGAAGTGCTGGAGGTTGGCAATGCTGAGCGTGGCGTCCTTGAGGTCCTGGAACAGGGCGATTTGGTTGCGGATGTCGTCGGGGCGGTTATTGAGGGGCGTGGCGCTGACCAGGATGACTTTCTTGCCGGCCCGGCCACCGCCGGGGAGCTCGCGCTGCGTGGGCGTTTTGCAAATGCGCTGCAACTCGTCAAAGGCTTCGGCGGTGTCATTCCTGAACTTGTGGGCCTCGTCAACGATGACCAGATCGTAGCGTTCGGGGTGTTTGACCTTGTGCAGGCTGCCATTGGTGCGGATGGAGACGTTGTCGAGGCGGAACTGCTCGACGGTCCAATCCCAGTTATCGCGGAGCGCCGGGGGCACAACGATGAGGGTGTGGGAGCGGTGCTCGGGGAAGCCGTTGTAGAAAAAGAACTTCTTGGCGATGAGGATGGCGATGATGGTTTTGCCGAGGCCGACAACGTCGGCGAGGAAGAAGCCGTTGTGTTTTTCGAGCAGGCGGAAGCCGCTGGTAACGGCGTCCATCTGATAGGCGAGGCGTTTGAACTGCGGGGGAAGGTCGGTGATGGCGTTGGGGTCGTATTCGATGCTGGGGCCGAAGTACTCGACCAGTAGCTTCCAGAATAGCTCGTGCGGGGTGACACCGCCGGCCAAGTAGGTGGAATCGCGGACCTGTTGGAGGAAGCTGGGGAGGATTTCGGTGGATCCGGACCAGAGGCGCTCGAACTCGTCGGCGGCGAAGCAGACGTCGGTGTAGTCGTGGAGCAGGACGTTGAATTCGTAGTTGCGGACTTCCTCGCTGGTGCCCAGGCCGGCGGCGGTGAGATTGGATGAGCCGGTGATGACGGCGCCGGGCTTGTGCTCGTTGAAACCCTTCGGGCGGAAGATATAGAGCTTGGCGTGAAGGCGCTGGGTGGGGTGGGCGCGGATGGAAATCTTTTTCGAGGCGACGTCCTCCACAAATTGGAGGATGCCGGTTTCGGTTTGCTGGTCGTAGGCGGCGCCCTGGATGTCTTTGCGGAGATCGCTTTGAAATTCCTCGAGGGCCTTGGTGGAGTCCGGCATGAACAGCAGGCCGCGCCGGTGGTAGTCGGCCATGATGGCGTCAACGTTGATGCCGACCAGGATGCGGATATGGGGGACGCTGTTAAGAAAGGGGCGGATGGCGAAGTAGCCGGAGGCGCGGAGGTAGCCGACCAGGGCGTCGAACCATTCGATGTCGGCGTTGCTTTCAAAGACGCCCCGGAATTTTTTAAGGAGGGTCTGGTCGGCCTGGTTAGTGAAGAAGCGGGTGGACATGGGGTTCCTCCGGGACGGGACACGCGGGAGCAATGGGGAGGGGCCCGGTGCCGCTGGGGGTGCCGGGGTGGCGCGAAAGCAGAATGTGCCGAAGTGCCATAGGCCTCGGGGGAAGTGTTTACGCCGAATTGCAGCGGGATGCAGCAAGAAAGGGCTCTTCAGACATTGTCTGGAGATCTTTCATGGGCGGGAAGGGGATGCACCCCTGACGGAGGCCCTGTTGGCGGGCGAGCGGCGGCGCGGGCGGGTCCGAGCCCCCGCTCCCCGCGCCGCCGGCCGCCACGCGCCTGCCTCCTGGCAGGCAGGTAACGGACTCGCCCGCCGTCTGGCCGTTGGCCTCACACCGCGTTGAGGCCTAGCGCCCGGGCCACGACCTCGTCCACCACGGGCTTGCCGTCCACAATGCGCCGCCCCAGGCCAAAGCCCTCGTCCCAGCCCCACACCGCCCAACCGATGTGGTTTGCGGCCAGGACCTGGCCGAAATCGCGGAACCAGTTGGCCCGGTGCTCGGGTTTGCTGTGGGCGGGAAAGACGCCGAACTCCCCGCAGTACAACGGCACCCGGTTTTGGGCGCCCCAGGTGACAGCTTGTTGGAACCGGGCCGCCAGCTTGGCCTTGTTCCAGCGCGCTTGGCCATAGGTCTCGACCATGCGGCGCGAGGCCGGCCACGGTTCCAGCGCCGCCAGGAGCGGAGCCACCGCCTCCGGGCTCGAGGGATACGGCACCCCGCGCAGCGGTTTGACGGCGTCACCGGCCCAGGTGGCGCCCTGATGGGTAAAGGGGAAGGGATCGTAGCAGTGGAACGAGTAGATCACGTTCGGGTCGGCCAAGAGCGTGAGCTTTTTCAGGCCGTCAATCCCGCCCCAGTCGGGGCCCGAGGTGATGATGGTGTGCTGGGGGGCCTGCTGCCGGATGGCCGCGGCCAGCCGCGCGTCCAGCCGGTTCCACTCCTCCGCCCGGTGGGCAAAGACCGGCTCGTTAATGATCTCCAAGAGCGTCAGGTTGGGATCGAACTGGGAGAGGCGTTTGGCCAGCAATCCCCAAAACCGCACGAACGCCTCCTGCCACCGCGGGTCGAGCTCGGCGGCTCGGTCCTCGTTGTGCGGGTCCACGACGACGAGCAGCCCGGCGCGGTGAAAGCGGGCGAGGGCGGCTTCGAGTTGTTGGCCGCGCGCGGCGAGGACCTCGCCGGAGGCCGGGTCCATGATGACGCGAGGGGCGACACACAGGCGGACATGTTTGAGGCCCAGGCGAGCCATGAACTGGGCCTCGGCCTCGGAGATGTAGTTGGCGAAGTGGTCCGGCTGATTGCGGGGCGGAGCCCGGAACCACCGGCAGACGTTGGCGCCGGTGGCGAGTCGCGCCAAGCGCTGGTGGGGGACCGCGGTCGGCGGGCCGGCCGCCAGGAGGGCGGGGCGCGTCGCCAGACTCCCCGCGGCCAGGGTGCTCAGCCGGAGGAAGGCGCGTCGGTTAATCCGCGGCAGGGTCATCATGGCGATGAGCATCGCGCGGCGGTGGGCCGCGAGCAACGTTTACTTCGGCGTTGGCCCGCAGCGGGGCGTGGCG
>JAJXTA010000437.1 GCA_021784265.1 bacterium
TAGTAGAGCAAGAGGGCCAAGCCGACGGCCGCCGGCACCAGGGCGTAGAGGGCGGTGGCGCCCATGCCGTTGCCGTACATCGCCACCGTCAACACCACGCCGACGAACAACCAGATCATGCCGGTGCGGAGTTGGCGGCGCGGGTGCGCCACCTTGGTGTCCTCAGCGAAGAAGCTGTCCGGCAACGGCGCCACGTCCACCCCCTTCTCAATCGCCGCCATCCGTTCTTGGTGGTAGAGGGTGAAGATCTCCTTGCGTTTGCGATAGTTGAGATACACGCCAACCATGGCGAGGCCGACGCCCATGACGATGGCGACAATCGGGATCAAGAGAGAGATGACAGGTATGAGCATAACACGGGTCTGGTTTCAGGTTGCGGGTCGTTCCGCCGTCGGGCCGCCCACCGGCGCCCTCGTTCCGTTGCGACTTGCCGCGGGGGTGAAAGGTTTCAGAATCCTTCACCCGGCAGGGCGGTTTTTTGAAACCTGCCCGGGTCGGCGGCAGTATAAAGAGGTGATGGCCGGCATCCCAGGGGCCCAAGCAGGTACGGGCGCCACGCGCCACCGGACCCAGCGCCGCGCCCACGCGGCGACCGGCGGGAGGGCCCCGCCCGGGCCGGGCGCTGGGCGTGCACCCGTCCATGGACGATGACCTCCAGCAATTGCTGGCGGCCGGGGACCACGCGGCCGCCTTCGAACGGCTCGTGGACCGGTTCCAGGACAAGGTGTTCCGCCTTGCCTACACGTTTCTGCGCGACCCGACGCAGGCCGAGGATATGACGCAAGACATCATGTTGCGCATCTGGAAGGGGCTCCCCGGTTACCACGGGGGGGCCTCCCTGGCCACCTGGATCTACGCGATCAGCCGCAACGCCTGCCTCACCGAGCTGAAGCGCCGCGCCCAGCGCCCCACGCTCTCCCTCAGCGACCCGCGGTTGGAACCGCACCTGGACACCCTCCCGGCCCTCCAATACCACGACCGCCCCGGCGGCCAGAATCTGGATATCCAGGCGCTGCTGGACCGGCTTCCCGCACGCTATCGTCAAATCATCGTCCTCTTCTACCTCGAACAAAAGTCCTACGACGAAGTGGCAGCGATGCTCGCGTTGCCGTTGGGCACGGTCAAAGTTCTCCTCTTTCGCGGGCGCAAGGAATTGCTGCGGCTGGCCGCCCGCGCTACCGCAACGGTCAACCCACCCCGTTTATGATGGCTTGTCTTGCCTTCGAACCGCGGATTCTGGCCCGGCTTGACGCGCCCTTGCCCGCGGAGGATGCCGCCGCTCTGGAGGCCCACCTGGCCGGTTGCCCGCAGTGCCGGGCGCTGAGCGAGGCGCTGCGGCAACTCGACACCGCGCTGAGCCGCCACCTCGAGGCGCCCGCCCTGTCGCCGGCGTTTGCGACCCGGCTCCGGGCCCGCTGGGCTGAACAAGGCCTGGAAACGCTCGCCGCCCGGCGCGCGGCGCGCAAGGCGCGGTGGGAGGCGGAGTTTCAGGCGCGGCTGGCGGAGTGGCGGCGGCGGTCGGGCTGGCGCGCCTGGTGCCGGGAAGGTCTGGGTTACACGGCGGTCCCGTGCCTGGCGGCGCTGGTGCTGGCGGCGGCCCCGAATCTGCCCGCCCTCCGCGCGGCCATCGGGACCGCGGACCACGGGATGGTGCCGTGGCTGGCCTGGGTGACGGGCTTGGGAGTCGCCGCAGCCTGGGGTCTCTGGCGGCTCGGTCCGCAGGCCGGCTGCTGGCGCGAGCTCTGACCGCCGGTGATGGGGTTTTTGCTTGCCGGGCGCGACCCGACACCCGAGGGTCGGGGCCGACATCACTCGGCCACAGCTTCGCCATGAACTTACGCTCAACCACTTGTGCAATCCTCACCGTCGCCAGTCTCTGCGCGCTGGGTCCCCTGCGCCCAACCGTTGGCGGCCCTCCCCGGCATGGAAGGCCCCTTGGGCGGGTTGGCGTGGGAGCACGCCGGCACCGCCCGGCACGAAGGGAGCTGGGACCGGCGCGGCGGCAACGGCGACGCCCGCGGGGTCGCCCCGGGGCAGACCCTCACCCTGCTAGACTTCCACGGCGCCGGCATCATCCGCCGCTTCTGGGTCACCATCGCCCCGAACGACGATACCGTGCGGTGCCAAGCCATCTTACGCATGTACTGGGACGGGGAGAGCGAGCCGAGTGTTCAGGTGCCGATCGGGGCCTTCTTCGGCGTCGGGTTCGGCCTGCAACAGGACTACATCTCCCTCCCCTTGAACGAGACCAGCGGCGGGTATAACTGCTATTGGCCTATGCCGTTCCATAAGTCGGCCCGCTGGACCATTACCAACCTCAGCCGCCGGCGCATCGACGCCTTCTATTACAACATCGACTTCACCGCCTATCAGAAGTTACCGGCAAAACTGCTCGACTTCCACGCCCAATGGCGGCGGGAAAACCCGACCACCGCCGGCCGGAACTACACCATCCTCGAGGCCACGGGCCGCGGCCAGTACGTCGGCACCGCCCTGTTCATGCAGAACTTGCGCGGCCGCGGGCTGGGCTTCCTGGAAGGGGACGAGATGGTCTATATCGACGGCGAGACCACGCCCAGCATTAACGGCACCGGCACCGAGGATTACTTCTCCAGCGGCTGGTATTTCGACCGCGGCCCCTACTCGGCCCCGTATCACGGGTGCGTCGTCAAAGACACCACCATGGGCCGGGTGAGCGCCTACCGGTGGCATGTCGAGGATGCCATCGCCTTTCACAAGTCCCTCCGCTTCACCATCGAGCATGGCAATCAGGACGACACCAGCGCCGACTATTCCTCCGTCGCCTATTGGTATCAGGCCGAGCCGCACCAGGCCTTCCCACCGCTGCCCGCGCCTGAGGACCTCCTGCCGACCATCCCGCCCGCGCCCAAGCACCTCGCCGGCGCCATCGAGGGCGAACAGTTGGTCACCGGCGCGACCGCCACCGGCGGCGTGGTCGAGGTGCAGGATATGAGCGGTTTTGGCGACCAATGGAGCGGCGAAGGCCAGCTCTGGTGGCATGGCGCCGGCGAGGGCGCTACCCTCACCCTCCAGCTCCCCGTGCGCGCGGCGGGAACCTTCGACGTCGTGGGTTTCTTCACCAAAGCCCCGGACTACGGCATCTGCCAGTTATGGCTGGGTGACCGCCAGCTCGGGTCCGACCTGGATGCCTATGCCACCTCGGTCGTGCCCACCGGCGCCGTGAACCTGGGTCGCGTGACCTTGTCCGCCGGGTCGGTCCCGTTGACCGTGAAGATCACCGGCAAAGCCGCCGCCTCGAGCGGTTATTTGTTTGGCCTGGACGCCTTGATCCTGAAGCCGGCCACCGTGCCGTGACGCGGTGGAGGGCCGGCCGGTACCCACAGCCAGCGAGCCGCGCCAGCGGATCCGTCCTGGCCAATGGCAGAGGCCTAGTGGCGGGTATCACGCCGCGCGCGCCTCGAGTTCGGCGCAGCCACGACGGCTGGGGCGTCGCAATCGGAGGCACGGGGCGGTAGGAATGCTCTTGCCACAAGCGGTGACGCTCGCATAATGCGTCCTGCGACCGACGAACCGGAGCAGATGCGGCCTCAGGCGGAAGGTACGCGCTTTGCCCGTCTCCGGGCGACGGGGGCTTGTCCTTCCGCGGCTCCGTTGCCTGTGCGACCTTGCCGCCGCTCAACAAGCTCAGCGAGCGGGGACGCAAACCCGGGCTCGAAGGGACGAATCGCCGACAGCGGCGGTTTAAGCAAGTTATTGGTGCGCTGCAGTTTAACCGTGGTCGGTAGGATACCCAAGTGGCCAACGGGGGCAGACTGTAAATCTGCTGGCTTACGCCTTCACTGGTTCGAATCCAGTTCCTACCACCATTCCACCACTCGCCGAGTTTTCGGCGAGGAGTGACCACGGTCTTACGCTAGAACGACGGGCTTTTTTGCCGTCGAGGACCGTCGTTCACGTCCTTTGGGTTCTCTTGCGGCGGCCGACGCGTTCACTCGCTACCCTCCGTGGGCTCCGGGTGCTCCTTGGCGGCTGCGGTCGGCCTCCTTCTCCCCGTCCTTTGTGACTTTTGCGCCTTTTTGCGGCTCTCC
>JAJXTA010000438.1 GCA_021784265.1 bacterium
CTTCAAACCCTTCCCGGAGAGGCCCTTACACGGCTGGCCAGAGCCGCCCTGCGCGACGGCACGCGACGGGGCCGCGGGGCCGACCGCCAGCGCCAGCATGGTTCCCACAGTCCACCCCGAGCTAGCGGGGTGCGGAGGCACCGGGAGCGCGAAGTTCGTCTAAGGCTGCCGCGTCCAGGTACTCGTCGTCCGGACCGGAGTAGAGGGCGTCCAGCAGCAGTGCCGCCCGCGGCGCGAGGGCCACCGCGTCGGCCAACGCCCGCAGTTGCGTGCAGCCCGCCAGGGGCGCGTGGACGTTCCACAGCCGCCCGGCGAGATCCTGGCGCGGGGTGCTCACCAACCAGACCCCGATCTTGTCACGCACGGATTCCAAGGCGGCGGTCGAAGCGCCACTGGCGAGCCAGAGCGCCAGGCTCGGCGCCAGCCGCAGGTTGGGGGCGTCAATTTGAGCCAGCAACCGGCCGGCTTCCTCGAGGCTCGAGGGCGGCTTGCCCGGCGTCAGGCGCAGATGGACCTCGAGACCGCGTGCGGCTGCCTGCTGGCACAGCTCCCTCAGGGCGCGCGCGAACCCCGCCCGCGTCTGGGCCTCGGTGAAGTTGGTTTCGGGAACGCGGTGCAACGACAGAATCAGGTCGTGGGCGCCCAGGCGCTGCATCTTCTCGAGCACCTCCGCGATGGTGGCCATGCTGGCGGTGTAATCGGCGGGGAGGTTGTCAACCAGGCGCAGGTCCGGATAGAGGTTCAGGCCCGAGCTCAGGTCCACGTAGAGGTGCAGGCCCTGCCGCCGCGCCCAGGCGGCCTCGGCGTCGAGCGCGGCGGGCGCTCGCTCCTGCACGTAACGCCAATCCACCACCACACTGTCGAAGTGGGCGAAGAACGTCGGCCGGGCGAGGATCGCCTCTTGGAGGGAGACCGGCCGGCCTAGTGGCAGGGCGCGCCCGTGGGGAGGTCGGGGCAACTCCGGCGGGGGCAGCTCCGTCACCCCTTCTTCCCGCACCCGCACGGCGAAGACGCGCACATCGCCTCCAGCAATGGTCACGGCGGAGCTTCGGCCCAACGGGGCGGGGTCGAGGCCCTCGGGGACTTGCCCCGGAGCCCCGTGTTCGGAGGCGTCCAACGGCAGTTCGTCCAGCGATTGGAGGGGCCCGCAGTGTGACACGATTCGCAGTGGCCGTTCGTGCCACGAGTTATTGGCCACCCCAAGGGTGTAGGCGCCGGGTCCCTGGCGGCAGACGATCAGACTCAAACCGTCGCCGGCTTCGAAGAGCATCTGACGGCGGAGCAGTCCGCCCAGCAAGGTGCGAACATGGGCGAGGAGGGGGTAGGGTGTCGGTAAGGAGCGGTCGATGCTCGGCCCGTGCCAGTCCACAGCCTGGGGGCTGGCTGGCAAGCCGAACGGGGCGGCCAAGACCGTCAGTGTTCCTTCACCCCAGGAGGCACGTGCCGCGACGGGCAGGCCGTCGGGCTCGGTCTGGGCGAGAGTCATCACGGGGCCGTCGTGCTGGAGCGTGGCGCACCGGAAGGCCGGTTCGGTCAGCCGGGTGCCGTCGGCGAGCTTGACGATGGTCTGGGCGGGCAGGAGGCGCGACGCCTCCGCGGTCGCCACGCCGGCCAGCCCCTCCGGTAACCGCGCCAGGTTGGCGGCGGTCAACACCAGGTGACCGCCCCCGCGCACGTAGGCGGCCAGCTTGTCCCGCAGCTCGCGGCCGCCCGCCAACTCACCGGCCACGATCACGACCGGATAACGGGCCAGGAGCCAGCCGGGGGCGTCGCTGAGCAGGCAATCCACCCCGTCGTTGAAGGGGGTGGCGCTCAGGAACCCGGTTTCGTCGTGGAAATAGGAGGAATCCTGATAGCGCGGATAAAGGACACCGAGAAGGTCGTCCGTGAGGTAATCGCCCGGTCCGTAGGGGAGGTTGCCCCAGACCCGATAGAGCGTGTCGGTGTAGAGATGCCGGGGGAAGGTCCAGCCGGCGTAGAAATCGAGCAGGAGGGCGACGGGCGTTTGCATGACCCCCGGCGGCCCATGCTGGGCGATCCACCGCCGCGCCGCTTGCTGGACTCGGCCAATCGGGGTGAGTTGGTCGCCGCGCAGCCAGCCGGTTTCAAACCCCACCGCCATGCTGTTATAGAGAAGGTGGCTGTAGAGCAGCCGCTTGAGCAGGCTCAGGCTCGTCCCTTTGGTCGGCCCGTGGGCGAAGCCGTCGTTGGTGCCCGGCGGGCCGTAATCCTTGTAGCCCCAGCGGTTGAAGACGGAGGCGTTGCCGAACCAGGGCACCCCGTACTGTTTTCCCGCGCCCCGGATGAAGGCGTAATAGACTTGGCTGTTGGGCAGCGCCTGGCCCGTCTCGGCCCCGATCATCGTATAGCCGCCCTCCTTGAGCAGATAGTGGCCGTAGTTGAGGGAGACCAAGGTGGCGTGCCGGCCGCCCAGGTCGCGGCTCATGCGGGCAAAGTGGCGCTGGAAATTGAGGTACTGCTCGAAGCGTCCCCCCGCGGCGGGCGTCATCTGCCCAGCGTATCCGCCGATATACCGGCCATCCTGTTCGCCGATGTCCGTGCCCAGCCACCGCGCCCCGAGCCGCGCGTCCAACAACGCGAAGGCGCTGGCTGGCGGGGTGAACTGTTGCCAGTAGCCGCCCGGACCCGAACCGGGCACGTAACCCCAGACGTCGAAGAGGAACAGGTGGCGTTGTTGGAATTGGTCCGCCAGCGCGGCGAGGTTGGTAGCAAAGAGGATCGGGTAGGAAGGCCAGATCACGTCGCCGAGGCCGAAGGTGCGCGTGTATCGCTCGAGCTCGTTCGTGTAACCAACGATCCGCCCTCCCTCCACGTCGAAGCCGCGCAGCGTCGTGAAGTGGGGGCGCTGCCCGAACGTATCCCAGGAGGGCGGCTTGACCGGATGCCGCGCGTAATCCGGGTACTGGCGCGGGTCCAGCAGCCATTGCGAGACGCCGAACACGGGCGGCGCCGTGGCCGGCGCGGGTGGGGGTGGAACGTCCACCGCGGCCGCGGACACCAACAGGAGTGTGGCCACCTCCAGCGCGGCGAGGGCTCGCGCCCGCCCCCAGCCCGCGGGGCCGCGGCCAAACGCGATAACCCGAATAAAAAAGTTCATTGGACAAGCCCGGTGAAGTCTCTACAGTCGCCTGGATGTTAAAACCGAGTTCGGTGACAGGTTTATTGGTGTTGCTGCTGCTCGCCAGTGTGCTGGTGTCGATGGCATTGTGCTATCGGTACGTGCGCTCCGTCAACGGCGCGCAACTCCTGGAAGACCAGGCCGCCCATCTCCAAGCCCAGGTCAACCTGGCCAACCGCTACACCGCCATCGTCGAGGCGATGGCCAAAGACGCCGTGGACTACTCCAAGCGCAACCCGGCGATTGACCCCATCCTCCAACAATTTGACCTCAAACCCAAGCCCGGCGCCCGCGCGGGCGGCCGCTAGCCTATGATGCCGTCCGAGCACTCTGGCATTTCTCTCCGCGACACCGCCCCCCCGCCCAGCCTGGGCGCCGTTGGGGAACTCGAGGCGCTGCGTCGTTCCTTTGAGACTCTGCACCGCCGGTTCCAGCTCAGCGTGGCCGCGCTGATTCTCCTGTTGGCCGCGCTGAACGTCTATCTCTTGAATCAGGTGCGCACCGTGCACCGCCGGGCGGCGGTGTTGGCGCAGCAGATTACCGAGATGCGCCAGGCGGTGGCCAACTACGAGGCCAAGAGCGTCCCGTGGATGGATAAGTTCTCCGGCCAACTCGAAGGGTTCGCCAAGACCCACCCGGATTTCGCCCAGGTCTTGGATCGCTACCGTCGGCCCGGCGAGACCAACCAGGCCCAACGCGCCAAGGCTGGCGGGGCCGCTCGTCGGTAGGCCAGAACGGCCCTCGACCCGGTTCGGCCCGCGTCGGTCCTTTCGGCCCAGCCCCGCGCGGCCCACGGGATGACGGTGGCAACGGCAGGCCCGGGGCCTCGCCGACCGCCTAGCCCCGGCTCCAGACTCAAGCTCATGCCACGAATCGTCATCCTCCCGGCTAACCGCGCGGCGGAGGTCCCCGCGGGCGAGCTGCTGTTGG
>JAJXTA010000439.1 GCA_021784265.1 bacterium
CGCGGAGGGGGGCTGCGCGGGTGGAGCTTCGCCGCCGGCTGGGCGTGCGCGGCGGGCTCGTTCGCCCTCCGCCGCTGGGCGATCGCCACCCTAGGCCGGTTCTGGAGCCTCCATGTCGAGATCCGCACGGAGCATGAACTCGTGCGCGGCGGCCCGTTTCGTTGGGTGCGCCATCCGACCTACCTCTCGATGGTTCTGGAGCTGCTGGCGGCAGGGCTGTTGCTCCACGCTTACGTCGCTCTGCTGGTGAGCCTGCTGGTCTTCGTGCCGGCCCTGTGTTGGCGCGTGCGTTTGGAGGAGGTGGCGCTGGTGGAGAAGTTCGGCGCGGCGTATGAGGAGTACACCCGCAGCACGCCGGCCCTCTTCCCCTATAAATGGCCCGCGGCGTCGTGAACGAAGAATATCCGCCGCGGCGGGTGGTCATCACCGGCATGGGGGTCATCGCCCCCAACGGCTGCGACCTGGGCACCTTTTGGCGGAGCCTGCGCCAGGGGACAAGCGCGGCCTGCCGGATCGGCCGCTTCGATGTGAGCAAGGTGCCGCACAAGATTGCGGCGGAGGTGCGGGATTTTCATCCTGCCCGCTACTTCGACGCCAAGAAAGCGCGGCGCTACGAGCACGCGCTCCAGTACGAGTTTGCTGCGGCCCAACTGGCGGTGCAGGACGCCCGGGTGCAATTCGACCAGATGGACGCCGACCGGGTGGGGATCATCGACGCCACCACCGTCGGGGGTATGGAGAGCACGCTCAAGGCCCATGCGGCGTTTCTGGAGAAGGGTTACCGGGCGATGAGTCCGTTCACCTTCCTCAACGCCTACTCGGGGAGCGGCTGCGGGGAAGTGGCGGTCGAGCTGGGGATCAAAGGCCACGCCATCACCTACTCCTCCGGCAGTGCCTCGGGCAACGATGCCATCGGCCTGGCCGCCGAGATGATCCGGCGTGATGATGCGGACGTGATGCTGGCCGGGGGCGCGGAGGCGCCGCTGGTGGAGGCCTTCTGGAGCGGGTTTTGCGTCACCCGGGTCATGACCAAACGGAACGAGGACCCGCCGCGGGCCATGCGCCCCTTTGACCACGAACATGATGGGTTCGTCATGGGGGAAGGGGCGGCGTTTGTGGTGCTGGAAGAGCTGGCGCACGCGCTGGAGCGGCAGGCCCGGATTTACGTGGAGGTGTTGGGGCACGGCCGCAGTTGCGAGGCCTACCACTCGCTGCTGCCGCACCCGGAAGGCCTGGGGGTCTGCCGGGCGATGCAGAAAGCCATGCGCCAGACCCGGCTCCACCCCAGCGAGGTGGATTATATCAACGCCCATGGCACCGCCACCGAGAGCAATGATTTGGCCGAGACGCTGGCGATCAAACGCTTCTTCGGGACCCACGCCCCGCGGCTGGCGGTGAGCGCCACCAAGCCGGTCACCGGGCATCTGCTGGGCGCGGCGGGCGCGCTCGAGACCGTGATTTGCGCCCTGGCCCTGCACCACAGCGAGGTGCCCCCCACGATCAACTTCACCCAGGCCGCCGAGGGGTGCGATTTGGACTATGTGCCCAATCAGGCGCGCCGTTATCCCCTTCGGGTGGCGATGAACCTCAACAGCGGTTTTGGCGGCAAGAACTCCTGCATGATCCTGGGACGTTACACCCCTCCGGCATGACCACCGCAGCCTATGTCCCGCTGACGGCGGCGGTGGTGAACTTCGCCGTTACCCTGCTGGTTCTCTCCCGCAATCTGCGAGCGCGGGTCAGTTGGGTCTATCTGCTGTGGGGCCTCTCGGTCAGCGTCTGGAATCTGGGCGTTTTCTTCATGTACCGGGCGGTGACGCCCGAGCAGGCCATGTTCTTTGGCCGGTTGTTGCAGACCGGGGTGATCTTCCTGCCGGTAAGCCTGTTTCATTTTTGCCTGCTGGTGGCGCGGATGCCCTTGCCGCGGATGTTGCCCTTGCTCTACGGCTTGCATGGGCTGCTGCTGGCGGCAGACTGGGGAACGGAGCTGTTTATCGGCAGCGTGCGCGATGCCGGGTACGCCTATTACACGCGCGGGGGCCCTGCCTATTGGGTGTTCGCCGTCTCGTATGCGGCCGTGGCGCTTTACACCACGCGCATGCTGGCCCGGCGAGTGCGCGAGCTGCCGCCGCTGCACCAACGGCGCCTGGAGGTGTTGCTGGGGGCCAACGCGCTCCTGATCATCTTCGGCACCCACGACCTGCTCCCCATTCTGGGGCTGACCCGCTACCCCTTCACCGACCTGACGATCTACCCGGTGGGGAGCATTGGAGCCATCGGCTACGGGGTGCTGGTCGGCTACAGCGCCCTGCAACACGAATTGCTGGACGTGCGCATTGCCCTCAGCCGGGTGGCCGCCCACTTGGTACGGGTGGTGTTTGTGGCCTTTGTCGGCTTTGTGCTGTTGCTCTTCCTGGCGGCGTGGGTGCCGGCCTGGATGCCGTGGGTGGCGGTGCCCAGCAGCGCGGCCGTAGTGATGCTCAGCGCGGTCGTGGCCTCCGTCTATTTTCCCGGGCTCTTTGATCGGAGCGGGGAACGGATCGAACGGTGGATGCTGGGCGACCAGCTCGAATATCGCAACCGAGTGCTCCGGTTCATCCGGTCGGTGCCGCTGTATGGGGATATGGAACAGTTGATGGCGGACCTCCACCCGCTGTTGGTCCAGACGATGCGGGTGCGGCGCTACCAGATTTTTCTGCTGGAGCAAACCAACCGGGTGTTTGCCCTCTACCGCGCGCACCCCGAGGGGGTCGAGCCGGCCCTGTCGGAATTGCGGTTGGACTCACCCCTGCCCCGCTACTTCCAGGCCACCCACGCGGCCGTGCTCCCCTTCACCATCGCCTACTCGCCGCCGGCGGAGACCGGCCCGGAGTACGCGGCGCGGCAGCAATGCAAGGAATTCGCACCGGACTTTTGTTACCCGCTGATGTCGGGCCGGGAGTTGATCGGGCTGTTGCTCCTGGGGGAGAAGGCGACGGACCAGTTTTACACGCCGCTGGACCAGGAGCTCCTGAGGGCCCTGGTGACGAACGTCGGGCTGGTGTTGAATCAGTTCCGCCTCAAGACGCAGGTCTTGCTGGCCGAGGAACTGGAGCTGTTGGGCCGCATGTCCCGGGGGATGGCGCACGACCTCAACAACCTCATCACCCCCGTCTGGACCATGCTCCAACTGGTGAGCGAAAACTCCCTCACCGACGACGTCCGCGAGGAGCTGCTCCCCCTGGCCCTGCGCGGGATCGAGACGATCCACAATTACATCCGGGAGGCCCTGTTCGTCTCCGAACACAAGACGCCCCTGTTTGGCGCGTGTGAGGTGGTCAAGCTGGTGCGGGACACGGTGACGATCCACGAACCGGCCGCCAAGGCTAAGGGGGCGGAGATTGCCGTCCAGGGCGAGGGGCCGGCGGTGGCGGAGGTGGAACCGGTGCTGTTGCAGCGGCTCCTGGGCAACCTGCTGACCAACGCCATTCATGCCTCGCCACCGGGCGGCGCCATTCGGATCGAGGTCGAGCAGTTGGTCGGGCGCAATTCCCGCGAGGGTTGGCTGCGGTTGCGGGTAGTGGACGAGGGGGTGGGGATGAGTCCGGACATGCTCCAGGAGGTGTCGCGCCCGTACTTCACCACCAAGAACCATGGGGGCGACCATCGCGGGTTCGGCCTCGGCCTGGCGATCTGTCGGAAGATCGTCCATCTGCACGAGGGCCGGCTGAGCATCGCCAGCCAGGAGCACAAAGGCACCACCGTCCAGGTGGACCTGCCGGTGCGGCAGGTGGCCAAGGCCAGCCAGGCGACGGCGGCATGAAGACGCTCTTGGTCATGGCCGAACAGGCGGGGTTCTCCGCCGCGATCAAGGCGGTGCTGGCGCCGGACCGCTACCGGCTCTTGAGCGTGGTCAGCCTGCGGGAGGTCGAGGCGCTGCTGGGACAGGGGCTGATCGACGCCTGCCTGCTGGATGTCGAGCTGAACAACATCCAACCGATTCGGCTCATCGAACAAATCCGCCGGTGGCTGCCCGAGTGTCCCTTGCTGGTCTATGCCACGGCGCGACAGTGGGAATGGGAAGAGGA
>JAJXTA010000002.1 GCA_021784265.1 bacterium
CAGGGACGATTCCGGGCTAGCGTGCGCCCCGTGCCTGTTCGTCTGACGATTTTAGGGAGCGGTTCCAGCGGGAATTGCGCCTTGCTGGAAGCGGGGAAGACGCGCTTGCTTATCGACGCTGGGTTCAGCGCCCGGCAGATCCGGGAGCGCTTGGCGACCCTCCAGCGGTCGGTCGAGGACCTCGACGGGATCCTCCTCACCCACGAACACGGCGATCATACCCGAGGTTTGGCGGTCTTGTGCGCCAAGCGCCAGATTCCCCTCTACTGCAATCGCCTCACCCGGGAGGCCGTCGAGGCGCAGCTCGAAACCACGTTCGACTGCCGCCTCTTCGTCACCGGCGCCTCCTTTACCGTGGGGGAGATCGGGGTGGACACCTTCCCGGTGCCGCACGATGCGCAAGACCCGGTCGGGTTCCTGTTGCGGACTACGGCTGGCAACATCGGCTTTCTCACCGATCTGGGCTACGCCACCAAGTTGGTCCTCGAGCGGGTGCGCCCGGCCCATGTGCTCCTGCTGGAAACCAACCACGACCTCCAGTTGCTCCAGGACGACACCAAGCGGCCCTGGAGCGTCAAGCAGCGGATCCTGAGCCGGCACGGCCACCTCTCCAACGAAGCCGCCGCCGGGGTGGCGGCGGAGATTCTCTCCCCGCAACTGCGACACCTCTATTTGGGCCACCTGAGCCGCGACTGCAATCGCCCGGAGTTAGCCCATCGCGTCGTGAGCGAACGGCTGCGCGGCCTGGGCGCCGCCCACGTGCGCGTCGAAGCCACCTCCCAGGACGCTCCTTCCCCGACCCTGGAGGTCTGAGTCAGGCCGGGCGGACGGTTTTTGGGGCGCGAGCCGGTTACTGCCCCGCCGAATAGGGTTTGGGTTGCGCCTGCTCCCACTCCTCGCGGCTGACGTGTTTGATCTCGTGGAGGAAGACGAAGGCCCCTTTCTTGTTCCCCACCACCACGTCGGGCAAGCCGTCGCCGTTGACGTCGCCGACCACGACCTGCGTGCCCACCCCGGAGTCGCTGTCGATGAGGTAGGGCACGTAATCGACCGTCTTGTCCGCATGCCGCACCAGCTTGAACCAGTAGAGCAGGGCGGGCGCGTTAGGCTCGACGTCCCCCTCCGGACCATGCGCCCAGAAGCGCTTGCCCGCGACGAGGTCCAAGAGGCCGTCGCCGTCCATGTCGGCCAGGGCCAAGCCGTGGAGCTGGGAGAAATGGACGCCGTAGGGGCTGTCGGCGGGGTTCTTGTCCATGAACCGGTGCGGTTGGAAGCTGACCTGGCCGTCGGTGAGTTTCTGTTCGTACCAGGCCAAGCCGTAGCCGTGGGCGGCCAGGCTGGTGATCACGTCGTTGCGGCCGTCGCCGTTGACGTCATAGGCGAACATCTGGGCGCCGCCGGGACCGCTGAAGGCGACGGGGTGGAACTTCCAGACCGGGTCACCTTCCAACGAGGCCGGTTGCTCCCACCAGCCGTCCTTTTCGAGCAGGTCCATCCGCCCGTCGCCGTTGACATCGCCCACGCCCAGGCCGTGGGTGAACCGTTGCCAGGGGCCCTTGGGGCTGATCGGGTGGAATTTCCACGGCTTGGTTGGTTCGCTCCAGTCCGCGGCGGCATAGCCCCAGTAGCCGCCGGAGTTGCAGACGATCTCCGGGCGTCCGTCGCCGTTGAGGTCGAGAAAGGCGGGCGACTCGTTGTCGGTCACCGCCAGGGCGACGTGCCGTTGCCAGTGGCCTTCGCGGCCCTTGGGGTTTTCGTACCAGTAGGTGGGGGTGCCGGGCATGCCGATGACGATGATGTCAGTCCAGCCGTCCTGGTTTATATCATAAGTAAAAGTAAAGAAATTCTCCGAATAGGCGTTGTGGCTCCCCAGGCCGCCCTCGAACCCCGGGAGCGTCTCTTCCGTGCCATCGCTCTTCTTGTGCTTGAAGCTGGCGGTGGCCGGGGCGTACTCGTGGCGCGTTTGGAAGTCTGGTCCCTCCCACCAAAACGGGCCGTACACCACATCCATCTTGCCGTCGTGGTTAAAGTCGCCGAGGTTCGCTCCCTCGGCCCAAAACTGGGGCGTCAAGTGCAGCTTTTTGAACGAATGCACCACGAAATCCTGAGCCGAGACCAGGACCGCGCCTGAAAAGGCCGCCATGCAGGCGAGAGGAAATCTAATCATGCCCCATGTCTGGCACTTCGTGTTCGCGCGGTCAAGTCCGATCCGCCCCGCGGCCGGCGCGGGGCGGCGCTTCCCGCGGCGCCGCGCACGGAAGAGGGCGGTGGGTCCGCCCTCCGCGGGTATTTGCGCGGGATTGCCCGCGGCCCGCGGCCGGCAGGGCGAGCGGTCCTCCGCGCGCCGAGGTCATGGGGCTGGCGGGGTTGGTTGCGGGAGGCGACGGCTCGCACGGGACGGCCATCCCTATCCACCTGGGTTCGCCGCGAGGCTGTGTCGGGTTCGGGACCACCCGCGGGCTCGTGCGCCCGAGCCCAAGTCGCTAAGTGCCGCCCCAAAAACCACCGGGCTTAGGGCAATTCCTCGAGCGTGATCTCTTTGTAGGCGGCCTCGGCCACGCCGCCACCGTGGATTTGCAGACCAATCAGACCGAACTGCGGGATCGCCGGGTCGGACTCGGTGTAGTCCACCGTTTGTCGTCCGTTCACCTTGAGGATGATGTGCCTGCCTTCGCAGCGGATCTCGTAATCATTCCACGCATTGCGGCGGAGCACTTGGTCCACCAGGGCCGGAGCTGGCTGGGCGAGGGTCCGGTTACGGCGCGATTCGTCGTAGAGGCTGCCCCAGTAGGCTGGATCGCCCAGGTCGGCCTGGTAGCCGACCATCTCGTTAGGCGGTTGGGCGGCTCGCTGGCTGCGAAACTGCACGCCCCCGTTGATGAACCCCGCCGTCCCGACGAGCTTGAACCTCAGCCGCAGCACGAAGTTCGTGTAGGCGCGGTCGGTGCACAGGAACTCGTTACGCGGGACGGTGTTGCGGAGGGTGCCGCCCACTAGAGCTCCGCCCTCGATCCGCCAGGTCCGGTTGGTGTCACCGCTCCAGCCGGTGAAGGTGCGCCCATCGAACAAGCGGTGCGCCGGGGACTGGGCTTGGCCAAGGGCGGCGGCCAGGAGGAACGTGGTCCAGCAGAGCAGGGTGCGCATGGGGGGCGGTCAAGGGTTGCGTTTCACGCGATAGAATTGCCGCGCTTGGTTCGCGGGGAGGATGGCCGGGCTGGGCGTGGACCCTGGCACGTCGGTCCACGTCTTGAGATCGGGCGAGGCCTGCAAGGTCCCGCCTCCGGTCCAAATCAAGGTGAGTAGGCCGGCTTTGTCCGCAGTGATGCTGACGAGGAGCGGTGGCTCGATCGGTGTGACCGAGTTTGGCACCAGAATGAACCAATCGAAGTCGCCGCTGCCGGTGATGAAGCGGAGGGTGACGGGGCCGCCGGGCAGGGTGAAGGTCGTGGGCGGTCCGCTCAGGTTGTTCGTGGCCACCAGGGGCGCCAGGTGGTTGTCACCCCAGGCCCCGGAGCCAGGGGCGTCGAAGGCGCCCAGGGCGCGCAGGGTTTGATTCGTGGTGCCCACGCCCGCGGTGACGAGCTCCAGCCGTCCGCGCAGACTATGGGCGAGAGTGTCGCCGGAGGAGAGCGCGGCATAAGCTTGGTAGGTGCCGGCGGGGATCGTGCGGGTGTAATCATACCATTCGCCGTCGTCCACCCAGCCGATCCGGTAATCCACGGCCATGAGCCAACCGCCCCGGTCTAGCCCGTATCGCCCGCCCGCGTTGTCGGTCAGATTCACGCTCTGGCCGCCGACCGCGAGCCCATTGAGCCGGTCCGAGTTGGTACTGTAATCCCGATAGGCCAGCGACTCGAAGTGGTCATTGTTTTGATAATCGATCCCATACCGCGCCCCCAGCCCGGCGTAGGCGCCTCCGAAATAGGGCATCTGGCTGGCGGCGGTGAGGGTGTGGTTGGTGCCGTAATCGGAGTCCTCGGCGTCGATAACGAGGCCGGTATCGGGCAACTGGTGGCCGGTTTGGAACTCCCATTGGACGGTCTCGGTGTACGGGGTCAGCCCGGCGGGGACCTGGTCGGCGAAGGTCAGGGTTACCGCGATGTTGGTGTTGACCGGCAGGGGCGGGGCGAACAGCGCCTGGACGGTGCTCACGCCGTTGGTTTTGCTGATCGTGGGGCTAAGGTTGTGGCCATTGACCACGAGCCGCAGCGAAGCCGGGTCCAACGGAGTGTCGCCGTCGGCGATCCGCGCGGTGAGGGGTCCTTGGCCAAAGTCGCCCAACCCCACGCTATTGCGGAGCGGAGCCACGCGCAGGACGTAGGGCGGCTGGCCGCGTCCCCTCCATTGGTAGGCGCGGAGGGCGGCGGGGTCGGTGGGATCGTTGAGCAAGTGATAGCGGCCGTCGGCGGTCTGGGTCATCCACTCGAGGCTGGCGAAGCCCTGACCCTGCTCGTAAAGGGTGCGGAAACCGTACAGCCCCGGGTTTAACACCACCAGCGTGAACGTAGTGTCGGCGGCGGTGCGCCCGCCATCGAATTGGCCCAGTTGATAGAACAGGTCCTTTGGGTTATTGAGCAGGGAGGTCCCGAACCCGTCATCACTGTTGACCACCATCGTGTAGGCGCCGGGGGCGGGGAAGGCGATGGCCGTCCAGAGATCGAGGGCGAAGTTCTCGGTGTTGCCCGGCGAGCCCAGGTGGCCAGGGATGCCAGGGAAGGGAGAGTCGGGATAGCTTGGGGCGTTGAAGTGGCCATCCGTGGCGGTGGGATCGAGGTCGAAGTTGATGACATTGGTCCAGGCAAACAGCCCGGTGTCGGGGCCGGTGGCAACGGTGTTGCTCAGGTTCGCGGTGTTAGGCCCGAGCTGGCCCCGGAGCATAGCCTCGGCATTGGTGAGACTGTTGGGCTGGGTGGCGGCCACTTGGTAGGTTTTGATGAGGAACCCCGGGGCGTTGGTGGCCACGGCCCCAGCCGGCAACGCGAGCCCGGCGTCCAGCTTGGTGAAGGTGGGAACGGTCAGCGTCTGGGTCCAGGAGAAGGAGGTGCCGTTCTGGTCCTTGATGGTTAACCCCACGGGATACGCGCCGCCTGAGGTCAGTGGTGTGGTGGTGATGAAGGCGATGGTGGTCGTGCCGTTGGTGTCGTGGATGACGCGCGTGGGGCTAACCAGGAACCCCCGGATCGTGAGGGTGATGGTGTTCGTGTCCGCCACGCTGGCCGGCCCATCCCATAACGTGGCGGTGAAACCGAAGGGCGCGGCCGTGATCCCCTGGAGCAACAGGCTGTTGGTGCGGGCCGGCACGAGGGCGAACCAATCGAAATCCCCCGCGTAGGTGGTGTAACGGAGCGTGGTCCGGCCGCCCGGGAGGCGGAAATAGACGGGTTGGCCATTGGTGGTCATGGGCAGGAGGGTGTTGCTGCCCCAGCCGCCGGGCCCGGCGGGTCCGAGCAGGGCGCCCAGGGGCTGGACCGTCTGGTTGGTCGTGCCGGCCCCGGCGGTGACCAAGCCCAGCCAGCCGCCGATGGTCGTGCCGGCGGTGCCATCGGAGTGGGCGGCGTAAGCGGTGTAAATGCCCGGCGGGATGGTCCGCGTGTAGTCGTACCATTCGCCGTTATCCACCCAACCGATGTAGTAATTGAGGCGCATGTCCCACCCGCCGCGGTCCTGCCCGAGGCGCCCGGCGGTGTTGTCGCCAATGCCGACGCTGGCGGCGCCGGAGAGGTCGGGGGTGGTGTAATCCCGGTACCTGGGCGAGGTGTTGGCGGCGTCGTTATTGAAATAATCGACGAGGTACGTCGCGCCCAGACCGGCATAGGCGCCTCCATAATATGGCATGACGCTGGCTTGGTCCTGGCTCAGGCCCTGGCTGTCGAAGTCCTCCGCTTCGATGGTGAAGACGTCCGCGGGCAGCGGCGCCCCCGTCACGAAAGTCCACTGGTTGGACTCGAGGGTGGGGGGAGTGCCGGTGTCGGCGAACACCAGGCGCAGCGTGTTCGTGGCGTTGGCGGGAATGCTCGGGCCCGGGGCGTAGCTCAGGAGGTTGGTGCCCGGTCCGGGGCTGCTCACGGTCACCGGGACACTCTGGCCATTGACCTCCAGCCGCGCCGAGTTGGGATCGAACTGGGTGCGCGGTCCATCCACCACGGTGAAGGAAACCAAGGTGGGCACGCCCACCAGACTCACGTGGCCGGGGCCCGGGTAGGCGGCCGCCACGTACGGCCCGGTCGGCTGCCAAGCGTAGGTGAGCAGCGCGCCGGGAGCGGTCGGGTCGTTCAGGAGCACGTCCGCGCCCTCATGGACGCTCCACCACTCCAGGCTCGCATCGCCCTGGCCTTGCTCATAGACGGTGCGGAACGGATAAAGCCCCGGCTTCGTGACCACGACCACGAACGTGGTGTCCGCCCAACCCCGGCCCCCCGGGGCGTCGAACTCGCCCACCGTGAACCGCTCGAGCGCGTCCTCGGGATTGAGGCCCGCGCTGGTGCGGAAATCGTCGTCGCTGTCGATCCCCAGGACGTAAGCCCCGGCCGCGGGGAAGGCGATGGCGGTGAGGAGCTCGCAGGCGAAATTCTCCGTCGGGCTGTTCACCAGCGTTTGGCCGGGAATGCCCGGAAAGGGGAAGTCCGGATACCCGTTGGCGGCGGTGAAGTGCCCGTGGCCGGACGCGATGTCAAAGTTAATGACGTTGGGCCAGACGAAGTAGCCGTCCGCGCCCGCAAAGGTAAGGTCGGCCACGTTCGGGCCGTGCTCCCCGGCGAGGAGGGCCTCGGCGTTTGCGATTCCGTTGGGCTGAAGCGCGTCCACCTGGTAGGTGCGGATGAGGAAACCGGAAATGTTGGTGTTGACGGCGCCGGGTGGCAGGGCCGCGGTTTCTGGCAGCCGGGTGTAGGCCGGCACCACCGCGAACGAGAAACTGATGGTGTTGGTATAGGCCGGGGTGCTGGTGTCGCGGAACACCACGGCCACGGTATTGGACGAGCCCGGCGCGAGCAGGCCGTCGGCGTCGGTGAACGGCGCGCCCGGCTTGAAGCTGATGGTGGTCACGCCGTTGCTGGCTGTCACTGCCGCTCCCACCGGCGTGCCATTGAAGCTCACCCGGATCGTGTTGGTCTCGACCCGCGCCACGCCGTCGGCCAACTGGACCTGCACCGTCGCGTCGGGCAGCGCCCCTGTGCCCACCGGGCTGGCGCCGACCCGGTACGGGTGGGCCGGGGTGGTGGCGGCCGGGAGCGCCCGCCCGCCCGAATCACCCAGCCCAGTTTGGCCGTAACCGACCCATTCCACCAGGAGCCCGATCACGAGGATGCGGCCCAGGCCACTCACGTAGGTCCACCAGCGTTTCGCATGCATACCCAAGAACTTTGGCCAGCCCGACTCCGCGGTGGCGGGCGGCACCGAGCCGCGTCATCCCGTGGAGGGGGGCGCCAACCGGCTGAGCAAGGCCTGTCATCCATACCATCACTTAGAACCCCGGGCTCTCAAGTCCGCTTTTTCGCCGAGCCGTTAGGGCGCGTCACTCCGTGCGCGCCGTCGCGGCCAACCCGTGGACGCGGATCGTCTTCTGGCGGCGGGTAGAACGAGCGTCCGCGTGAGCCTGGCTCACAGAATGGTCCCGGACGCGGCGGCATGGAGCGATAGCGGCGGGATGGGCAGGAGGAACAGGATTGGGCGGCGACACCGGGCGGCGACCCGGTGCCTCCGGTGAATCCCGCGATCCGGCCGTAGAAGGGGGGTGCGTTCAAGGGTGGCGGGTGCCGCAGGCCGAGGCGGGCCCCGAGGGACCGGAGACCCGGGGTGGGCCGTGGCCCGCGACGGGAACCCGGGCATCAGCGCCGCGAGAATCCGTTTGCCTGAGGCTTGGGCACGGCGTATCCATAACCCCATGAGTTGGGAACGACTCCTTCGTCCGTGGTCCGTTGCCTTGCGCCGACGAGTGCCGTCCAGGTGGCAGCCAGCGTGCGGCCAAGAGGGCGGTACAGATGCCGCCCGCCCGTCCGGCTCGGGTCAGTGGCCCCGTCCCCGAGCCTCGACGCCGCCGCACTGTAGAACCCAAGCCGCCCTTGCTGGCGCTAGCCGTCGCCGGCCTGGCCAGCAACCGGGGAGTGCGGCCCCGCGACCAGCGCCCCATCGAGCGGTTGGGGTTCGAACCTCAGCAGGTTCAGGGAAAGGCATTCAATGAGTACCATAACTGATATGCGCGCATGTCTCCTCATCTTCGGCCTGGCATGGCTGGCGGCCGCTAGTGTCGTCACCGCGCAAACACCCAGCCCTCTGGCCCAGGCGCCGGGGGTCGGCATCCGTTTCACCGGTTTCACCAACACCGGCCCGGCAAGCGTAGCCACCGTCATGGGGATGCCCAGCACGAATAGAACCATCTTTGGCCAGCGGGTGACTCCCGGCTCCGGTCCGCTGAGCGTGACGATTCCCCGAGGGCCTGCCGCGGTCTTTGCCTATACCAATTCGTCCTCGTTGCCAACGGTCTGCACCGTGCAGACAATCGAGTACCAGACCACCGCTGGCTGGGCCGCGGTCCGGCTGACCTCCCCGCCGGGCAGCCTGCTCGTGCCCCCACACGGTACGGCGACGCAGGCGCTGCCGGTGTCTGACACCAGTGTTGCCTGGCGGATCAAGGTCTTCTGTGTCGAGCAGGCTACGGGAGTGCGGCGGGCGGTCGAGCGCACGGAGGGATACGTCAACGAATTGGCCACCGGCCAGAAGACCGAGCGCTTCAGCGGGCGCAAGTACCTCACGACCAGCGCCCAGCCGGTGAAGCAATGAGCAGCAGGACCGTTCCCGGCGGCAGGCGTGGTCACTTCCCTCCTGGTGGCGCGGGAGAAACTCGCCGCCCTCCGCGGGCATCGGCCCCGGGACTTCCCCTCGGTTGCGGTTGAGCGAGGCTGTCACTCCACGCGCCTCGGCCATGCGAAAGCGGACGCTGTTGATTCTGGGACTCGCCGCGGCGCTCGGCCTCGCGGGGGCGGTCGGCTGGCCGTTCTTCGGCTACCGAATTCACGAGCGCTGGCGCCGTCGCGGGTTCGACGCGGCTGCGTGGAAGGATGTCGAGACTCTGACGAACGACGCGCGCCTCCGGAGGGTGGACGACCTCTTGCGCCGCTACAACTTTCGCGGTATGGCGCGCGCGCGGGTTACGGCCCTGCTCGGAGAGCCACGGCCGACCGGGTATTTCAAAGGGTGGGACCTGGTGTATTGGCTTGGACCCGAACGGGGTTGGATCAGCATCGACTCGGAATGGTTGGTATTCCGGCTCGACGCCGACAAGAAAGTCAGCGATTACAAGATCGTGCGAGATTGAAGCTGCAAGCCGACCGGTCGCTGGAGCGATTGCCGTGGAGCTGACTGCCGGTGTCGGGCCTCGGGGCGGTGGGTTTCGATTCGCCCGGTGACAGTTGGTTTTCACTGCCGGAGTGCCGCCCTCTTGGTGGCCGAGCCACCGGGAGACGGTCAGAGTACCCACACTCGATTCGATGCCGCTGGCGGGTTCACCTGTAAATCTCTTCGAGCCGATGGGTGAGTTGCCGGGCTTCGGCCCAGCCGACCTCGACGAACAGGTCGAGGACCTCCAAGAGTGCGCTCAGGCACTCGGATTCTTGACCATCGTAGCTCTCGAAGAGGTCACGGTGATCGGCCAGGGCTCGCTGGATCAGCCGGACAACGTCACCGACGGCCAGCGATTCGTACTGTAACCCCGCCGCCGCGCTAATGCGAATGGATTTGGCTGCCAGCAGGAAGATTTCGCGAGGCGCACAGGGGAACAGGTAGTTCAGGGTTTCAACCAGTTGGTGAGCCGTATGCGGATGCGGCTCCGTCGCAAGGCTGTCGAGCAGAGGCTGGCTGTCGCTCCAAAACTGGCGCCGCTGTGCGGGGTTCAACGCCTGTCGGTCTTTGAGGTTCGGCCTCTCATCGAGTGCGCCGCTGGCGAAGTAAAGCTGTGCGCCGATGTCATCGACTAGCCGCGCCAGCCGGTCGAGCCTCGCCTGGACAGGATTGATGGTGTCCGCAGGCGGCGGATTAGCAGCATGGAGCCGGCGCGATTCCTCGCGGCACTGTTGGAGCTTGATTTGGGCGGCCGCCAATACTTGGGAGAAGAACCTCCAGGTCCGGGTTCGAGCCTTATCCGCGTAGGCAGCCGGTGTCTCGCCGCCTTCCGCCGTCAGCCAGCCGCCATTGCGGCATGAGTGCAGCAGGGCTTTGAGTGCGACAGATGCTCGCTGACTGTCGCATTCTTGGATGAGGCCCGTGATAAACGACTCGCAGTCCGGGTCGCCCGTTCGCAGGAAGTAGAAGAGGTTGACCTGGGCGAGTGTCGTGTGGATGTGATGCTCGGTGGGAGCGATCTTCCGGGCCCGGTCCGCGATCTGGTTCACTCGAGGCTTCACCTGGTTTGGCGCCTTCGCCCAGAGACAATCCAGCGACGACAGCACGGCATCGAGTACAAACGGCCTTTCCTCGTCCGCGATGAACGTGTCCACCAATTCCCACATTAGGTCGGACGAGGATTGGTCCAGGACGGCTAGCCTCCCTGCCAGGTTGAATCGCAGTGCATAAGACGGGTCGTGACAGAGTCGGCGCAGCGCCGCGGCAATCGCATCGTCGGCCTGTCCCAAACGGCAGGCAAGGAACGGCAATCCGCAGGCCGCGTCGATTCGGGGAGAAGGCCAGCCCCAACCTGGTGGCTCGTCCTCTCCTCCTCCCCAGTCCTCGCTCGGCGTCGGCACCGGATCGGTCGAGGCCTTGAGCAGCACCTTCCGCACCGTCGGCCAGCGTTCGTCTGTCTTCGGCCAGGGCGCTCGTTGGGCGATGGTCGCGCACGCGCCAACAAGGTGGCCCCACAGGTCTTCGGTCATTTGCCTTTGAGCCTGGCCGGGTTGTTCCAGGACTCGGTCGCATTCCAATATCAGTGGCCAATGCTCGTCGATCGCGCAGGCACTGCTCGCCTGCCCTCCGCCAGCGAGAAAGGGTTTAAGGGATTCGCGTAACTCGAAGAGTTTCTTGTTCCTAGGTTCGCTGAGATCGACACCCCTGCGCTCGACCCGCTCTTCCGCCGTAAAAGTGCGCGAGATCACCTGGGGTCGCTCGGGCGGTCGATTCGCCGGCAGTCTTGTGGCTGCCCCGCGGGCGCGTCGCAGGTCTCGAACGGTGCCAAGGACGATATTCCGCTCTTCAAGCACGCCGAGCAGCCGGTTTTGAGCGTGCTCGACCCAGGGCGGCGCAGGCTCACGGGGTTCCCCCTCGGGCAGTCGCGCGGTCAGCGGCAAGTCAAGGATGAGCCGCTCCAGACGCTCCCGTCGGGTCGGAGAGTCGAGCTTGTGGAGCGCTTCGAGCAAAAGGACGCTGGCGTACGCATAGTCGGGGTGGGTGAGAAACAGCGACTCGCTCAAAACGCCCTCCAGGAGGACGCCCAGGGTCGAGGGATGTTGGGCTCCGGCAACCATGAAAATGGTCCACATCATCGAGGTTCGATTCCGGGCCGCGAACCGGTCCAGTGCCTGGTTCACGCTGGCCGGATCACCCTCGGCGGCCCAGCCGCGCAAAAGGGCCTCGAAATGAGATAAAATGCGATTCTCGTCATAGTCAAAGCCGCGTCCCCAGATGTGACCGTAGTCCTCGACCAGGTCGCACCGCGCCCCTCGAAACTGGATGGTGGCCAAGATGCGCTCTTCACGGTTGGGACCGTCCAAACGCCGCCGCATGACCGCGTTCCAAGCGATGCATGCTGCTTCGGTCATGAGCGCCGGGTTGTCGCCGCCGCGGGATTCGTAGTAATCAGCCAGGAGATGATGCACCGTATTCCAGCGGTCGCTGCTTTGAAAGCGCAGTCGCAGACTCGGGCTCCCGCGCTCTTCCCATTGACCTGGCTCGGGCTCGTCGGAGAATGCCGCCTCGAACAGGCGGACGATGACCCTGTCGCCCTTGGCGCCAAGGTGCTTGAGGTGTTGAGCCAACGCGCTAAGGTCATCGTGCGGAAACTGCACAAGCCGCTCTGGCGCGAGAAGACTTAGGAGGGCGTGCTCGCTTTCCGGGGGCGCAACGTGGAACGTCCGGTAAAGCAGCTCGATGGCGACGAGGGCTGCGTAGGGCCGACCCTTCCCGACCCCCTTGCTGACGTGATGAGCCGTTAGGTCCCGCGCGGCAGCGTTCACAGCACGGCATGGAGACGCGTCGTTCACGCCTCCGACGGCGTTCAGTCGCGCGAGGATGTGGACTAACGGCGCTTCTGTGAGGAAGTCGCTTGGAAGGCACTTCGCCAATTCCCGCGCAAACGCGCCCCAGGCGCCGGCTCCAGTCCGGATAATCTCCGGCTCGACATCCTGCAGGCCGGAGGCGAGGTGACGGAGTGCGCGGTGGGCGGGATCGTCTATGCCGGTGGCCGAACCAAGCGCCGTTAGCAGTGGGCGAAGGTCGGCGAGAGCCTCGACGCGCCGAGCGGCAAGAAGTGGTGCGAGAATGCGGGTCATGCTGCGCAACTGGGGTGCGCCTTCCAGTCGCAGAGCTACCTGCCAGAATCCACTCCGCTCGTCCGGCGCATCCCAGATCTGCTCCAAGGCAAACAGGAAACTCTGTCGATAGAAGGTGGGCAAAAGGTGGTCTTGAAGCACGAAATCATAAAAAGGGTCTGGCGTCTCCGGTATGAGGCAGCGGGCAATTGCATAATCGTGCAAGAGGTGATGGGTGAACCGTATTTCATCGCCGCCGACCTGGGTCTGCCGCCGCAGTCCCGGCGAGTTCAGAATGCCGCGGCTGCGCAACTCGTCAACGGAAGCGCGCTCAGAGGCAGACAGCGAGAGTTGCTTGCGGGACACCGCCAGCCGGCGGCTGCGGACGAGCGCCTGGCAGATGGCTTTGAGCGCGTTCTCCCGGTCGCCGGCTCCTGCGCCTCCGCTCACGCGTGTTTCCCAGAATGTCCGGAGCAAGAGCGCGGGGCTCTGCCAGTCGGCCAAGTGGGCGGGAGGCACGCCCGCCCGCAGGAGGTCTGCGGCCAGTCGCAGGTGAAACGGCGAGCGATGAACGCCGCCGGAGTTTGGGTTGGTTCGGGCGCCCTCGATAAATGAGCGGATTTCCGGTCGCGCTGAAACGAGTTCGTCCACTTGCCGCTCCGCTAACCGAGGCAGGTGGAAATGAGCGACGGCAGGAAAGTCACTCGAAGAAAAGCCGGCGACCCCAGCGCCAGGGAAAGTATCGCGCAACTCGCGGCTGTATTTGAGGTCGAACTCCCGTACGCTGGCGATTACCTTCCAACTAGCTTGCCCTTCGCGCACATCGCGCAAAAGGCGGCGTAGCCGCTTTTGCCGATCGGCGTCGCGCAGCGCATCCAGCGCGTCAGTGATGAGGAAGCCGCCCGCGCCGTCGGGCCAGTTGGCCAGGATTTGGTCGAGCCGATGCGTGAGGTTTGGCGGGTCCTCGTCGGCCAAGAGTAGCACGACGGGGACCCCTTCATTACGCAGGGCCTCGGCAAGCGCATGGATCATGCCGCTCTTCCCGCAGCCGGGCTCTCCCGTGAGGAGAAGATGGCCGAGCTTCGCCGCCGTGATGAGAGCCGAGAATTCCTGCTGGCGGTCGATATGCACAAGATCGCCTGGATCATCGCCAAACGCGAGGGTCGTGTGATCCTTCAGCCCCAACAAGTTCCGCTCGGTTAGCTCGTCGAGCGCGGCGAGGTCGCCGGAGTAGTCCGTTGGCCGGCGCAATGGGATACCAGCGTCGGTCAGCGCCCGGCGCAGCGACGCCCGGTCGGCTGAAGTGCCTTGGCAGTCCATCTGGAGGAAGTGATGTTCCAGCTTCTCCCAGGCGCGCGGCGCGAATTTGGAGTCCGCGACGATGTGAGAACCGATGTCGCCTTGAATGTGAGGCGGAAGCCGCTGGCCAGGCCCGAAATCGAGAACCTCCACAAACACCGCACCGAGAAACTGACGAAGCTCACCATCGGACGGATCACGTCCTGCTCGTTCTCTCCAGGCCTGGGTGGTCACGTCGAGCAGTCCTTGCACGGCTTTCTTAGCCTCTTTCCGCCGGGACCCCAAGAAAGCGTCGAGGGGGCCGCCAGCAGCGTCTCGATGCTCTTTGAGGACGCGCGCCAGATGCTGCGTCCCGGCGGGGCCGACGCTGTTCGGAACCGCCCAGACGAACCGGCTCTTAGCACGCGCGGAACTGGAGAGCTTTAGGAACTGACCCACAAACGCACCCACCGTCTCCACGAACGCTGGATCCCGGCGCGTGAGCGCGACGGACCCACTCCGTTCCTTCGCCGAGATAAAGACCCGTGCTTCAGGGTCGTCACGGAGCGTGACGACGATGTCATCCACCGGCTCCGCCACTTGCATGGCGATGCCTGACAGGTCCCCCCCCGTGATGTTCTCCCACACCGCAGTTTGGCTGCCGGCGAGCATTTTTACGGCCAGGAACGCGGCAACCCGAGCTTCATAATTCACCCCGCTCGCTGTCGCCCTGCCGCCAAAACGAACCGAGGGGACCGCGGGAACGCGTGGCGGGCCCTGCGGCGTTGCGCCGGCGGTGGAGGCGGCTCCAGCTTCGTGGTCGTCCCTGAGTGTGGGTGCCGGCTCTATCCGAGGCGTTACGCGCAAGCCGCGTTGGATTTGAGCGCGCATCCTAAGTTCTTCCAGCATACGAAGCTTCTCCTCCGGCGAGAGACCTGCGGGTGCGCGACGGAAACGGCGCTTATTCTGAAGTTGCCGGTTAAGATCGAAATCCTCACCAAGCAACTTTAGCCTTTGGTCCGGGGGAAGCTCGGCGAGCATGCGCCGGTACTCCGGGTCGCTCTCGAGCATGTGCAGCGCGTCCAAGTTCATGGCAAGCCCTCAATGACCTTCAGAGGCGAGCCAGCGATCGTAGAGGCGATGGCGTTGAAGGATTTGGCTAAACCGGGATTCATCAAGCGCCTTTTCCTCGCGAAACTGGTCTAGGCGGCGCTTGTCTTTTGGACGGCCCACAGCGAAAGCGATCGCCGCGAGGTGCTCGGCGGTGAACACGCGTATTGGCACGCCGCCGACGTTGTGCTCCACGCTCTGCTCGAGAGCCTCCTTGGTGAGCGGGTTGGCGTCCGCAGGCAGTAACTGGACCGGCCAGCCGGCGATGACAGGGAGGCCCTCACGGTTAAGTGGAAACCCGCGCTGCTCCAGGTAGTTGTGAACCAAGCTCAAGGAGGCCAACAACTGGCCCGGTGCCGGGGTCAAAACCACAAAAATGTCCACGTCCTGCGTATCGACGGGCTCGAGGTAGAAATTCGCGGCGACGGCACCGCCGAGCGCAAACCGGCTAATAATCCCGTCCGCCTGCATCTTGTTGATGACCGCGAAGGTTTCTTTTATGTTCATGCCCCGATTACATCACGCCCTCGTAACTTAACTCAACCTGTCGGCTCGCGCGAGCCGTTCAAATCCCCGCAGGTGTCACCCCTCCGGCCTCAACAGCGGCCTGACCTTGTTGCCGTGCCGGCGATAGATCCTGAAATGCGCGTCCAAGGTAAACACCGTGCCACCGGGATGCATCTTGGCCAGCAGCCGATCCGGCAGTCTGAGCGGAATCGTGCTCATGGCCTTGATGGTAATACGGGCCGAGTGTGTGTGCAATGCCGGGCTAGCCCGTGATCTGCCGCTGGCGACGGGCCGAGGCACGCGGGCCCGCCTGCCTGCGGTTTCTCCCTTGTAGGGCGCGGTGGTTTTGTTTCCAATCACCGGCGGCATGGAACCCGCCCGATCAGGCCGCCGGCGTCACTGGTGGTGGTGCCTTTTGCTGGGGTTGGCCGGCTGCGCGCCGGGGTCGCACCGGTTCTACCCCTTGGGCATTTACAGCGTGCCCAACACCAACGACCTCGCCCTGGTGCGCGCGGCTGGTTTCAACCTGGTCACCGGTCCCACCAGCAAGGCTTATTTCGATGCGGCGCAAGCGGCGGGATTGCGCGTGCTGGCGGCCCCAGGCACCGCCGCCGGTCCCCACTTCGACGCCGCCCGCGCCCGCCAGAGTGTGGCGGCGCTGGACCGGCATCCGGCCTGTTGGGCCTGGTACCTCTGCGACGAGCCGGACTTCAACCATGTCCCACCCGCGCAGGTGCGCCAAGCGGGACGTTTTCTCAAGTCCCTGGACGCCCGCCGGCCCACGGCCCTGACGCTCTTCCAGGGTTACGACGCCCTGGATTACGGCGGGCTTGCCGACTTGGTGCTGGTGGACCGTTATCCGATCCCCTGGTTGCCCCTGGCCAACGTCGGTCAACATCTCCGGCAAGCCCGCCTGGCCCTGGGGCCGCATCAGCCGCTGATCGCGGTCATCCAGGCCTTCGATTGGCGCTACGACGCGCGCCTTTTGCCGGGAGAAAGCCGGTTCCGCGCCCCGACGCTCGCGGAGCTGCGGTGCATGACCTACTGCGCCTTGGCCGAGCGGGCTAACGGGCTGTTTTATTACGCCTACGATGCCGGCGGCTGGCGAATGAGCGAGCACCGGACCACCTGGGAGGCCCTCTGCCAGGTCGTGCGCGAGGTCCAGGCCCGGCGCCCACTCTTTGAGGCCGAGCACCGCTGGTGGGCCCGCGACTACGCGTTCCCCGAACGCGCCCAGGCCTTTAACGCCGCCTTGGAGAGCAGCGTTACCACCGCCTGGCTGCGGGTGCGCCGCGGCAACACGGAGGTCCCGGCCGGCCATTACCTCCTGGCGGTCAACAACACCGACCAGCCGCGGACCTTCCGCTTTCGCCTGCCCGCCGCGCCCGCGAGGGACGGGGCCGCCCTGCCGGTGTTGGGCGAGGCGCGGGCCCTGGAGGGCGGCAAAGGCTGGGTGCAGGACCAGTTTGCCCCGTACGCGGTCCACGTGTACGGACCGCGGGCGGCGGCCGATTGACAAATCGGTGGTGTACGAACACCCTCTCCCGCGGTGATCGTGGGCGCCGCTCCGCGGGACGATTCCTCATTGACACCGGAGGCCGGGCCATCATATAAAGTGATGCAACATGCGGTTGTTGAATGCGATAATCTAATAGGTCAAAGGACATGAAAGTTGTTTCGGCGGAAGAAGCGGTACGGGTCGTCAAGTCCGGAGACCGCCTCCATCTCCACAGCGTGGCGTGCGCCCCGCAGAAGTTGATCCAGGCCCTCTGCGCCCGCGGGCGCGCCGGGGAATTGACGAACGTGACGATCCAACACTTGCACACCGAAGGCCCGGCCCCCTACACCCGGCCGGAGTTCGAGGGGGTGTTCCAGTTGGAGTCCTTTTTCGTGGGGCACAATGTCCGGCGGGCCACCCAGGAGGGCTATGCCGATTACATCCCGGTCTTTCTCAACGACACCCAGCGGCTGATCCGGGAGGAATACCTGCACGTGAACGTGGCGATGGTGCAGGTCTCCCCTCCGGACAAGCACGGTTACGTCTCGTTGGGCACGTCGGTGGACGCGAGTCTGGCGGCGGTCGAATGCGCCGACACGGTGATCGGGGTGATCAACCCGCGGGTGCCGCGGGCCTTCGGCGACGCCATGATCCCCCTGAGCCTGATCGACCTTCGGTGCGAAGACGACGCCCCCTTGTTGGAGGCGGCCCCAGCCGCCCCCAACGAGGTCGAGACGCAGATCGGGCGAAACGTGGCGGCGTTGATCGAGGATGGCGCGACCTTGCAGATGGGCATCGGGGCCATTCCCAATGCCGTGCTGGCGCAGTTGGGCAACCACAAAAACCTCGGCATCCACACCGAGATGTTCTCCGACGGGCTGCTGCCGTTGGTCGAGCGCGGGGTGGTGAACGGGGCGGAGAAATGCGCCGACCGCGGGCGCA
>JAJXTA010000440.1 GCA_021784265.1 bacterium
ATTTTCCGACCGGGACGCCCCTAGTCTCCTTCTCGGCGCGGCATTGACGCCCGCCGGGGCCGGGCCGGGCGCACTACGCGCCGCCCGGGCGCCCAAGCTGGCCAGGGGGTTCGCGCGGTCGGCGCCGACGGTGGCGAGCCCCGGGCCGCGCCGCCGGCGGGCTAGGGCTGCATGCCGGTCACCCGATTGGCTTTCTGCGTCCGCTTGACCTCCTCCTCCTGCATTGCTTTGTTCATTTCCCGCACCCCGGGCAGGCGCATCTCCTCGCGCTTGGCCAGCTCCGCCGCCTCATGCGGGGTGGTGAGGACGATGGGGCGCAGGAGGACGATCAATTCACTGCGTTCGTTGTCGTGGCTGGTGCTGCTGAAGAGCGAACCGAGGATGGGGATGTCCATCAGGATCGGGACGCCGGTCCTGGTAATGTTCTTCGAGGTCTTGATGAAGCCACCCAGGATGATGGTGTCGCCGTTTTGCACCGAGACGGTGGATTGGGCCGTGCGCAGGGTGGTGTTGGGGATGTTGCCCACGCCGGTGATGGCGGTGTAGCCGGAAATGTCCTGGAGGGTCTGCTGAATGTCCATCACCACCAAGCCGTCCGGGGTGATGTACGGGGTCACATCCAGCTCGACCCCGACCTGCAACTGGCTGAACGTCGCCCCGCCCGGATAGCCGTAACCGCCGTACATCGTGCCGTTGACATACGGGACCGTTTCGCCCGTGAAGAAGGAGGCGGGAATCGCGTGGCTGGTTTGGACGCGCGGGGTTTGGAGCACCTGAGCTTTGCCGCTGGAGGCCAGGGCGTTGACCACCACGTCCATGTCGCCGGCGTGCTGGACGAAATAGTTGAAGCCCCCGGGCATGCCGCCTCCGGCCAGGGAGTTGGTGATGCCCGAGAGGAAGGTCTGGCCGTTGTTCACCCCGGCGGTGTTGGCGAACTTGCCGGTGTTCTTGGTGTTCATCAACCCGGACACCCCCAACGAGCTCTGATCGGAGAGGTTCACGTCCATGACGGTGGCTTCGATCAACACTTGGGCCAGCAGCCGGTCCACTTTGCTGACGATGTTGGTGATCATTTGCATGTCTTCCTTGGAGGCGAAGACAATCAGCGAGTTCGAGCGGTCGTCGGGCACGATGCGGGCATCACCGAGGAGCTGGTTTTCGGTGCCGCCGCTTTTGCCGACCAGGTTGCGGAGCCGCTGGTTGAAGGTGGTGCCAGCGGCGCCGGTGCCGCTGGTGCCAAGGCTGGCCAGGGGCTCAATCGAGCCCATAGTCCCGTAACCACCCATGCCGGTGCCCATGCCACCGCCGTAGCCGCCGTAACCGCCCATGCCGCCGCCCATGCCGCCGCCCATCATGCCTCCACCGCCCATCATACCCCCGCCGAACCCGCCCGCCATGCCGTTGTGGCCCAGGGTGCGTTGCTGGGGTTTGGGCGCGGCGGCCATGTTGCCGCCGACCAGGCTGCTCATGGTGGCGTAAATGTCCTCGACCTTGCCGTATTTGATCGGGATCACATCCAGCTTGTAATCGTTGGGGATATCGACATCGATCTTGTCAATGACCTCCATCATGCGTTTGAGATTGGCGGCGTAGTCGCGCAGGATGATCGTATGGGTGCCGTCGATGGCGATGATCCCGTTGGGCACCTTGCTGAGGCTCTGGAGGATGGGCTGCACTTCCGAGGGTTTGGCCACTTTGAGCTGCACGATTTTCGTCATGTACTCGCCCGCCTCGGGCAGCTCTTCGGAGCTGATGTGGGAGAACGCGGCGCCTTCCTGCAGCGCCTGCTGGCTCAGCACCGCGGTGACGAACTTATCGCCCATGTTGATCATGGTGATACTGTTGAGGGTGAGGACGCTGTTGAGGGCCTCAATCGCCTCACTCTTGGTCATATCACTCTGACTCATCAAGGTGATGGGGGTTTGGGGCAGGTTGCTGGCGCGCAACACGGTGCGGCCGGTCAGCTTGCCGTAGGCGATGAGCACCTGGTCCAGGGGCGTGGCTTGGAAGGCGATCATGCCCGCGGGAATGATCGCTTCCCCCGGCAGGGCGGCCACCGCCGCGCCGCCGGGGGCGAAGGCGTTGGTGAGGGAAGCCAGGGCGGCGGCGGGGACGGTCGGGACATTCGTGGAGAGCGCCGCGGGGCGGCGGGGCGGCGCCTCGGGCAAGGCCGGGAACTGCATGGGCGCGCTGGCCTGGGGGCGGTTCGTGCTCGCCGCCCGAGGTCCGACCAACGCCGCCCCGTTCGTCACGGTGAACGTCCCCGGCGCCGGGTTGGTGGCCGTCGGGGCGCCGCTCGAGGCAATCACCCCGCCGGCCCCTGGGCTGACGATCATGCCCGACGGCAGGCTCGGCACCGTCGTCGGGGTGTTGGTGGCTGCGGGCGATGGCGCGTTGGTGGCCCGCGGCGGCGGGGCACGGCGGGCGGGGCGCGTCGGCAGCGGGGGCAAGGTGGGGAAGGGGGGCGGGGCGGCGGGGTTGGTCTGGGCGAGGGTGTCCGGCGTCGCGAGGGCGACGACGGTCAAGCCGAGGGCAAAAAGTATCGTTTTCACGGGCGTTTCTTGGTGGGAGGAGCGGGGTGCGGCCCCCGGCGGGCTGGGGTGCTGGCGGGCCGTGGCGGCGCATTCTTCTGGTAGCTGGCGACGAGCGTAATGGTGCCGTTGAGTTTGTATTGGGGCGGGTCGGGATGGAGGTCCATGTCGCGCACGCGGATCATCGAGTCGCCGGACCCCAGGGCGACCAGGAAGTTGACCAGCTCTTCCTCACCGGTATTGATGCTGATGCTGACGGCTTGCTCGTCGAAGTAGGTGTTGGTGTTGGCCACCGCGCCGCTGGGCACGTAGCGGATCGAGGTGATGGCCACGTTCTTCTCCTGCGCCTGGTTTTGGACGATCCGCATCAGTTGGAGGGCTTGATCGGCGGGGAGCACGCCCGACCCCATCCCCTCCAGTTGCTGCAGCCGGGCCTGATACTGGGGCAGTTGGGTCACCTCCTGCTGGTAGGCGAGGAGGGTCTTGCGGGCTTTAGCCAGCGTGTCTTGTTGTTTGCGCCAGTCTTTGAAGTGCGGCCAAATGAACAGGGCATTGAGCACCAGCAGCAGCACGGTTACGATCACCACCAGCACCCGCCGCTCCTGGGGACGCAGATTGAGGCCTGAGGTCGCGCTCATGGGGTTTGGAGCGGTTTGATCTCGCAGTCGATGCTCCAGGTGGCCGGTCGGGCGGCTTGCCCGGCGGGGGAGGCCTGGATGGACCGGGTCGTCACCTGGCTGAACAGGGGTTGGCCGTGAGCGGCGGCTTGGCTCAAGGCCGCGTTGTATTCGGTGACTTTGCCCTGCTGTTCATTAGGCACCGAACCGAAGAGCACCAAGCGCTTGCCCCGCTGGAACGAGAGCGAGGAGAGGGTCGTCTCCTCGGGCAGGGCATCGACGGCGGCCTTCCAGCAGTCCAGGGCGGCGAACTTGAGGTTCAGTTGGTCCTGGAGGACCTGCACCCGCGCCTTGAGTTTGAGGGCGTTGTTGTAGTTCGAGGTGAGCTTGGCGACTTCTTGCTGCACCTTGTTCTGCCGGTAGTCGAGGACCTTCAGGGCGCCGAAGTAAGCCATCACCCCCAGCGCGTAAAGCACCCCAACGGCCGCCAGCCCCCGCATCCAGAGCCGATCAATGAACTGCTGGCGGTAGCGCAGCGCGAAGTCCGGGGGCACCAGGTTGGCGTGGGAGACGGCTTTGGCCGAGAGGGCCGCCAGCTCCGCGGGCGAGGCCGGCTTGGTGGTGCTGACGGTGGTGTCGAGCGTCGCGCGCAGCTCGGTCTCCAAGACGGCCGCCACCGTCGGGTCGCCCACGACGTGGCAGCGCAGAGTGCTGATCGGCAGCCACCCCTCCATTTCGCCCGCCCACACCATCTGCAACACCATTTGCGCCACGTGACTCCCGCGGTCCGCCTCCCCCGGCAGGGAGAACAGGCTCAGCTTGCGCAGACGCCCCTCCGTCCACCAACCGATCAGGCAGACCAGGCATTGGTCCTCCAGCCGCGGCAGGATCCAGACCCCGTCCCGT
>JAJXTA010000003.1 GCA_021784265.1 bacterium
AGGCCATGAAATGCAAGGGTTTGATCGGGGTGGCGACCACGGCGCGTTCCCACGGAACCTCCTCCCGGAGGACCTCCGCCAGGCCCGGCTCGCGGGCGAGGCCGAAGTAGCCGTGGACGTTGCCCCGGCGCAAGTCGGCGTCCACCAACAGGACGCGGCTGCCGGCGATGGCGAGGGTGGCGGCGAAATTGACCGTGACCGTGGTTTTGCCATCGCCGGGAACGGCGCTGGTGATGGCCAGGACCCGCTGGCGGCCTTGGTGGGGCCCCAGGAGGATGGCGGAGCGCACGCCACGGATCGATTCGGCGAACATGTTGTGGCGTTGCATGTTGGTGATGAGCAGCCCGCCCTGCTTCACCGTGCGCATGTCCACCAGCGGGATTTGGCCCAGGACCGGCTCCTTCAATTCCGCCTCGATGTCCTCCGCCAGCTCCAGGCGGTCATCCAGGCGGTTGAGGAAGTAGATCAAGGCCAAGCCTAAAACAAAACCGACGCCCACGCCGCGGGCGAGGAGACGGCTCTTGTGCGGGTCCACGGGGGCGGTGCTGACCTCACCCACCACACTAAACTGGCCGTCGTCGGAGGTGCTCAGGTCAATCTGTTGGAGGGTATTCTTGAGGGCGGCGATGGCTTGCTCGATCCGGTTTTCTTCCTGGCGCCGCCGCTCGAATTCATCCTGGACGCCGCGGAGTTCCTGGACCTGTTTGGCCAGCTCAGCGATGCGGGCCTGAAGTCCGTCGGCTTTGAGGCCGAGGGACTTGATGGTGGCGAGGCGTTTGTCTTCGATGATCTGGAGTTGGAACTGGATCTTCTGGTTCAGGTCCGCGATCTCGCGGCCCAGGCGGATCATTTCCGGATGCTTGGGTTTGAGGGTGGCGGTGAGGCTGTTGGAGAGCGTGACCTGGTCGTTCAACTGGGAGAGGAGGGAGACGTAGAGGCTGTCCTGGGTGAACTTGCTCAGGGGGTCGATGGAATCGTCGGCCGCGCCGGTGTTACGCGGGTTGGCGGAGGGGCGGGCGGTGGGTTCGGGTCGGGACCCCGCCAGCGCCCCGCTGGCGAGAGCTTCCTTGGGGGTCTGCTCCAGGAGGCGCTTGCTGGTCTGCACCACGCCCAGCTCGGATTTGAGTTGTTCCAATTGTTGCTGGGCGGCCTTGTAGGTGTCGCTGGCGCTGCCGATCTGGTGTTGGCGGCGGTACTGCTCGGTGGTGGTGTGGGCTTGTTCCAGGAGTTTCTGCTGCCGGAAAATGTCCTGCTCGAAGGTGTATTTCTTGCTCTCCAGCAGTTTGGCCAATTGCTCCTGTTTGTAGTCCAGGAAGGCCTGCGCCCAGTTGCTGGCGAAGAGCCGGGCGTAGGTCAGATCGGGGCTGGTGACCAGGAGTTGAAAGGAGGAGCCTTGTCCGCGGAGGGCCGCGTATTGGGTGTCGGGAGGCTCGAGCCGGGGTGGGGTGGCGGCGCCCAGGAGGCCCAGCACGCGCGCCCGCAAGGTCGCGCTGCCCATGATGCGGAGTTGGTTGGGATAGAAGCTGTCGATGGGGTCCAGCACCACCGCGCCCCCGGGATTGCTCACTTCCACCTTCCGGGCCACCTCCAGTTCCGCCTGGGCCTGATAGAGTTGGGGCAGGCGGGAGACTTGGTAGAGCGCCAGCCCCAGCCCGACGGTGGTCGCGACGAAGAGGAGCACCCAGCGGCGCGCCACCAGTTTGAAGTAGCGCCGGAAATGGATGGCCACGTTGATCCGATCCACCAAGCCGGTGGTGTACCCCGGCAGGGTCGGGGGCGCGGCGGAAGCGGGCTCGGTCATGGGCTGGCGGTCAGAACAAGCGCAAGGTCTTGGTGGGCACGTTCACCAGGTCCTGGTCCTCCAACTCCAGGTCTTTGGAGCGATCGCCTTTGAGCATCGCGTCCACGTCGAACACGCGCGGCTCCGCCTTGGCGTGGCCGGGGGCCTGCCGATAGAGCTGCACCTTCTTCAGGTTGGCCCATTCCGTGGTGCCCACCCGGAGCAACGCCTCGAACAGGGTGAGTTTTTCTCCGGCCGCCAGGGGCAGGATCTTCTGCTGCACTTCGCCCCGAAAGAAGATGTCGCCGCGGCGGGGCGTTTGGGCGGTCACGCGCAAGAAGACCGTGGCGTTCTGGTAATAGTCGGCGTTGAGTTTGGCCGTGAGTTCGGCGCGGACTTGCGCCACGCTCTTCCCCCGCACATTCATGGGGATCAGCACATCCGCGTTGCCCCGGCTGACGGGGAAACTCAGGTCCCCCGTGGGCGAGACGATGAGTTCAAGGGGAGCGGTTCCCTTGACGGGGTCCTCGGCGACGAAGAACTGGACCTTATCGCCGGTAGCCAGGCCGCCGGAGGCGGGAGGCAGGGGCGTGGTGGCGGTGGTCTTGGCCGGGCCGGGGGCGAGGTTGGGGGGGCGGTCTTGGGCTCGCGCCGCAGTGGCGCCCAGGAGGAGCAGGCATCCCAGGAGCAGCCCGCGGAAACCGGCGGCAGTCATCGCAGGCCCCGCGGGGTCGCTCGACCGGCGGGGTGGACGCCCACGCCCTTCCGGTTGGCGCGGCACTTAAGATTCGTCCATCGGACCATATACCTCAGAATCGTCGCATCAGGTCCACTGTCAAGCGGTTTTGGGTATAGCCCCACCCCGGGAGTTGGGACTCCCGCAGGCCGAAGGAGTAGCTCACGCCGGCGCTCCAGTATTTGGTGAACTGATAGCCGCTGCCCAGATAAAGGAGGTAGCGATGGGCGTGGTCGCTAAAGAGGCCGGAGCCGACGAGGTCTTCGTAGGCAATGATGGCGTTGAGGGTGATGGCCTTGGTCAGGCGGGTGCTGATCCCGTATTGGATATCGGTGGTCTTGGTGTAGTTATCCTCGAACCCCAGGCCGACGCTCTGGCCGACTTGGAGCGATTGCGAGGTGCGCGGGCTCAGGGTGTGCTCCAGTGTGAGTTGATAGGTGGGGCCGTGGTAGCTGGAATCGTCCAGCACGATGCCTGTGCGGCTATAGACCGAGGCGGTGTAGCCCGCCGCCGCGGTGGCGGTGAGCACCTTGGACAGTTTCCACGTGAACGTGGGGCCAAAGCTGTAGCTGTCGCCATCGTTTTGGATGTGCTCGAAATAGCGGGTGGCGGTGTAGGAGCCCATCACCCCGGCGGTGAGGAAGGCGGAGAGGGCGTAGTTGAGGCCGCCGTAGGCGGTGTGGGTGTAATTGTCCAACTCGCGGAAGTTGGCGTTGAGCGAGCGGTCCAGGCCGTAGTCGTAGCCGCTGAAGAGACTCAGCTTGCGGGAGGCCTGCCACTCCGTGATGAAACCGGCGGCGTTGACAAAGCGACGGAACGAGGCCACCTGCCCGGCGGCGCCTCCCAGGACTCCCAGGGACATTGGGTCCACCTCGATCGAGAATCGGTCATGGGCGGTGACGCGGACGTTGCCCAGCGAGACGGTGTAGTCCAGGTGGGAGTTGGGGGCGATGCTGACGAAGTCCAGCTCCGGATGTTGCAGGTACCAGCGGTACCCGATGCCCAGGTCCAGTTGCAGGACGTGGTCTTTGGCGTACGGCCAGATAAACCCGACGCCGACGAACGGGCCGATGGAGAAGTCCCCCTGGGGATTGTACTGATCGAGGTTGATGTTGTCGTTGACCTCGAACTGGACGTCGCCGCGCAGTTGCGCGCTCAGGTTACCCACCTTGAGGTTGTACTGGGTGACATCCGGCGGGGTGTAAACCGGATAGGGGGGTGTGCGGGCGAAGTAATCCGGCTCGACTTGGGCCTGGGCCGCGGCCGCACCCAACAGCCCCAGACACGGCAGGAGCCGCGCCGGTCGCCACCGGGCGCGCTCCACCCGCCCGGCCCCCGCGAGACGGCGGTGCGGCCGCCCGCCCGCTGCCTGAGGGGTGGCGGGATTCAGCAAGCGCCGGGCGCCACGGTCATGCGTGACGGCTCGCACGGCGGCCACTCTAGTGGAACGTGGACAACGGTGTCTGGATGATGCGCGAGGAGTCGATCTGGTCGCCCAGCGCGTTAAAACGTGGACCCACCACGAGACCGTTGATGGTGGGCCAATTGGCCGGGCCTGCCCCCTGCGGCGCCAAGCCTTCCGTGCCGGCGCCGGCGGCCTCATAGAAGACGCGAGCGACGCCTTCGCCAGGGTAGAGGCCGCTTTGGTCCAGGCTGATGCTCAGCGGCCCGGTGGGCAGCAGCTCGACCGGGCTGCGGGTCGTCGCGTCTGCCAGCGACTCGCCCGGGGCGAGGAAAAAGAACGAGGCGCCGTTGGGGGTGTTGCCCCGCTCTCCCAGCACACTGATGGTCCCCGCCTGCAAGTCCACGACGAAGCTGACGGCGTTGCGAGTTTCGATTTGAATGACGACCAGCGGCGCGCGCCGGAAGGAGAGGTAAAACCGGCCTTCCACGGAGCGGAGGAGGGCGCGGTTGTCGCCGGTCAGGCGCCCCTCCAGGCGAGCATTGGGCTCGGCGCCCAGGGTCGTGGTGCCGCCCGGGCGCACGCGCGCCGGCCCCAGGTCGCCGGTGAGGTCCAGCCCGGTGCGGGTGTCCCCGGCGATGATGACATGATGGCCGCCCGCGATGGGCGACCAGCTTCCGTCGCCCGGGTTGCCGCCCACCACCAGCCAGTTGCGGGCGGTGAGCGAGGTCTCGCGGCCGGTGGCGGGGCTCCACAGCACGGCGTCGCCGGTGGCTGCGGTGCTAAACTCATTCGGTCCATCCAGTTGGGTTATCTGAAGGGTGGTTTGGCCGCCCAACCGGGCGAACAAGCCCGGCCCCGGCGCGACCAACAAACTGGCGAAGGGCAGGGACCCGCCGGTAGGCGCGAGGTTCACGACAGAGACGCTGCGCTGGGCCACCACCCATTGCAGGGCGAAGCTCTGCCCCGCCAAACCAGTGACCTGCCACCCTTCAATGCCGTCAACCGTGAAGGTGAAGTAACCGCGCTCGACTCGACAGCGGAGACGGCCCGCCGCCCGGTCCAGGCTGAGTTCGACCAGGGCGCCGTTGGCGGCCACGAGTCGCTGGCGGGCGCTGGGAGTCACCGTGGCGGTCTGGTTGCCCAGAACCGCGTTGACCGATCCTGCCGGGTCTCCGCTCAACGCCACCGCACTCACGGGCGAAAGCCGACGCATCGCCGAGACCCCGTTGGCTCCTCCGGTCGTTCCGAGCGGCCCGCCCACCAGCGGCGGGCGGCCGGGAGCAAGGACGAGGCTTTGGCCGTCGGCGTTGGTCGCTCGGACGTCGCCTTCGCCGGCCAGGTAATAGGATTGGTCGTCCAGGGGACCGAAGCGGATGCGGCCGCCGGCACCCAGGCTTGCTTGGGCGCCGTCACAAAGCCGCAACGCGACCCGGTCGGCGGAGCCGCCCAACACGGCCAACTCCAGCAACCTGGTAGGCGGGTCCAGCCGCACCTCTGTCTGGCCTCCCGCGGGCAGCAGTGCCTGCCAGGCCGCGCACGCGTCGGTCCGAAGGGCGACGGGTCGATCATTCTCGATCCGCAGGTGGTCATCGTTCTCGAGCTTGAGCCGGACCCCCGGCGCCTCGAGGGTGGCTTGTTTCTCCGGCGCGAGGAGAGTGGGCGCGGCTTGCCCCAGCGTCACTTCGTATTGAGCGGACTGGCGGCAAGAGAGTTTGAGGGTGATGGGGGGCGTGTTGGCCGAGGGGGCGCCAAGGGGGATGGGCGCTTGAGCACAGAGGACGGCAGGCGCGCCGAGAAGTAAGCTCAGGCCCGCGATTATCCCGTCCAGCATTGGCCGTCGCCACGGTGTCATAGTGCCGTTTGAACGTAAGTTGTTGTAGGCCAGTGTGTCAACGGTAATCGGGCCGTCGGCGAGGCCGTTTTGGGTTCGGCGGTTTGCAATCCGCCCGACCGGCAATCTTTGCCGAGCTAAGACCGCTTGCACGGCTTCGCCCCGGGCAAGATTGCACGCAGCAAATCGCAGGCCAAATCCACGTTATTACTCCGGCTTCCAAGTCCTACACGGACGCCTCCTGAATCCGCCTTGCTGCCGGCGCGGGATTGGACTAGTTTGCGCGTGTTTTATGGACAACGCTAATCCGCCCGTGTTGCCTGCCGCCGAGGGCCCTCCACCGGCGCTGCCGCCACCCTTGCCTCCGGTAGCCCCACCGCCGCCGCCGCAGGCCCGCCGGTCGGGGCGGGGCTGGAAATGGGCGGCCATCATCCTGTTCATCTTGCTGGTGGTGAGCGGTTTGAACAACATTCGGTATCTGGTGCGTGACTGGTTTGGCGCCGGCGCTCGCACCGGCGAGACCAGCCGCCCGCGCCTCCAGGAGGTGGTGCTGGAGGACCACGATGCCGAGGACAAGATTGCTGTCGTTGATATCGAAGGGATCATCAGTGGGGGCCTGTTGGACACGGGCGAGCACGACGTGGTCAGCGACGTGGCGCACCAGTTGGAGCGGGCACGCGATGACGGCGATGTGAAGGGCGTGTTGCTGCGCGTGGATTCACCCGGGGGCGAGGTGCTTGCCGCCGACCAGATCAACCGGGCGATTGCGGAGTATGAACGCAAGACCGGCAAGCCGGTGGTGGCTTCGATGGGCGGTCTGGCGGCCTCGGGCGGGTACTACGTCGCGGCCCCGTGCCAGTGGATCGTTGCCAACGAGCTGACCATCACGGGGAGCATCGGCGTGATCATGCATGGCCTGAACTACCGAGGCCTGATGGACAAGTTGGGGCTGCGGCCTGAGGTCTATAAGAGCGGCAAGTTCAAGGACATGATGAGCGGCGAACGCTCGCTCGAGGAAACCCCGCCCGAGGAACGGCAGATGGTTCAGGGCTTGATCGATGAGGCCTTTTCACGCTTTAAGCAGGTGGTGGCCGAAGGGCGCAACAAGGCGAACCAACTCAACCACGGCAAGGGGCGAGCCTTGGCCGCCAACTGGCAGAATTACGCCGATGGCCGCGTGCTTTCGGGACGTCAAGCATACGACATGGGGTTTGTGGACGAATTAGGCGACTTCAAGACCGCGGTGGCCCGGATCAAGCGCCTGGCTAACCTCAGCAAAGCCAATTTGATCCAATATGAGCAGCCGTTCGACTTCGGCAACCTCTTGCGGCTGTTAGGCCAGTCGGAAGGTAGGACCTTGAAGCTGGATTGGGGCGCCGAAGGGCCTAAGCTGCAACTGGGGCGGATGTACTTCCTCTTCCTGCCGGGCCTGCGTTGAGGGGCAGCCGCCGACAGGCCGGCGCCAACGGTGGCGGCCGGCGTTCCGGGCCGCCGAAGGAGGACGGCCAGAAAGCGTAACTACCGCAGTTCAGCCAGAACGCGCTTGGCCTCGGCCGCCCGTTGCGTGTCCAGGTTCAACGCCAGCGCGCGGCGCAAGGCGTCGGCACACTCTCGCCGGTCCTTAAGTTGATAGTGGGCCATGCCCAGGTAGTAGAACACGTCCGGATCGGCGGGCCCCTTCTGGGCGCTTTCCCCGAGAAGCCGCACGGCCTGGATGAAATCTCCGCGCCGGAAGAGAACGACACCCAGGCTGCGGACCAAGGCGGCATCGTTGGGGAACAGCTCGCGCGCTTTGGTCAGCGATTCGTAGGCCCGGCGGTCATCGCCCGGTGTGGCGGCATAGAGAATGGCCAGGCGCTTGGTGGCGGGGCCGCATCCGGGGAGCTGGTCGAGGATCTGGAGATAGACCCGCTGGGCATCGGCCGCGGCGCCCTGCAGCTCATCGAGCATGCCCTGCAACATCAAGGCGGGAGCGCCCTGCGGGCCGTCGGTGCCCATTTGGCGGACCTGCACGGCGGATTGGCGGAGCTGAACGGGATTGGTGTAGAGGGCCAGGGCGGACTGAAGTCGGCGGGCCGCCAGCGCGGCTGGGGTGCTGGCGGTCAGAGGGAGCGCCTGCAAGGTCGCGAGGGCGTCATTGGGCTGATCGAGATCGAAATAGCAGAAGGCCAGATCGTAGAGCACGTCCGGCTGAGTGGGGTATCGGCGAGCGCTCTCCTGCAAGAGGCCGAGGGCCCAGCGGGGGTCGCCCGCCAAGCAGCCAATGCGCCCCAAGCGTTGGGCCAAACCCACGTCATCGGGGGCTAACGTGCGCGCCCGTTTCGCGAGGGCAAGGGCCTGGGCCGGGGCATGGAGCCGCTGGAGGTAGAGTTGGGCGAGGCTGGCCGCCGCCCCCACATCTTTCGGGTTGGCCTGGAGAACTTTTTCGTAAGCGTCGCGGGCCTTATCGAAAGCGCCGGCGCGTTCGGAGGCGGCGGCTAGGCGGACGAGCACGATGGGGTCGTTCGGGCGCTGGGTCAGCTCGGCCTGCAGGCCCGCCAACACCTTCGGGTCGCCGCTGGTCACGTCCAAGTTCAGCAGGGCCAGGCGGTGCTGGGCTTCCGCTTTGCCGGGGAAATCAGTCTTGGTTTGGAGCGCGCGCTCGAAACTGGTGCGGGCCGCCGACTCTTGTCCGAGCATATACTGCGCCATGCCGAGGTGGGCCAGGACTTCGGACTGGGGCAGGCTGTCGGCGCTCTCGCGCAGCAAGGCCAGCGCGGCGGCGTAATCGCCTCGTTTGTAGGTGATCCAGCCCAAGGTATCCGCCGTGGCCGGGTCGGCGGGGTTGAGGTCGTGCGCCTTGCGCGCCATCGCGTAGGCCTTATCCAGTTGACTGAACTGCTCGGAATAGAGGTAGGCGAGGTTGTTGAGGGCGATGGGGAACTCCGGGTTGACGCGCAGGACGGCCTCGTAAGTGTCGCGGGCGGCGGGGTAATCCTTGATCAAGTCATAGATCATGCCCAACTGCAGGAGGGCGGAGAGGTCTTTGGGGTTCTTGGCGATGAGCCCTTTAAGCTTCTCGATGGCCTGCGGATACCGCTTGGCGGCGACGTAAACCTGGGCCAACAGCATGTACGAGGCGCGCAGGTTCGGGTCCAGTTGAATCGCCTTTTGCAGCGTGGCTTCGCTTTGGTCCCAGGCCCGTTGGGCGAAGTAAATCTTGGCGGTCAGCAGGGCTGGGAGGGGGGATTTGGGGTATTTGTCGGCGACCTTCTGGACGCGTTGCAGGGCCGAGTTGTATTGTTGGTCCAGGAGGTCCAAATCGACCAGTTGTTCGAGCGGGGTCAGGTTGTCGGGCGCCAAATCCAGGGCTTTCTGGAAGGCGACGCGGGCCTCGGGACGCTTATTCTGCTCGCGCAGCACGACGCCCGCCAAGTACGGGGGCTGGGGGTTCCTGGGGAAGGCTTCCATCAGACGCCGGTAAATGGCCAGAGCGCTGTCGAGCGCGCCCTTGGCTCGGTAGGCGTTGGCCAGGGTAAGCTGTGCCGGGATGACGTCGGGCCGCTGCTTGATGAAGGGAATGAGGGAGTTAATCGCGCCGTCCGGGTCGCCACGGCGGAGGCGCATGTCTGCCAGCAACACGACGGCTTCGGGGAAGAGCGGTTGGAGGGCGACAGCGCGCTGCAAGCTCTTCAGGGCCTGGGCGGCGTCCCCGGCCGCCAGCGCCGCCACCGCCAGGTCGTAGCGGACCTGGGGCACGTTGGTGTAAAGGGTGCTCAGGCGGGTGTATTCGGCGAGCCCTTCGGCTGCCTTGCCTTGCGCCAGCTTCATCCGGGCGCGGAGCGAGAGGGCGTCATAGTCCGAGGGGGCGTGACTCAGAATCCGGTTCAGACAACGGGTACACTCGGTATAGTCCTTCTCGGCGAGGGCGATCTGGGCCAGATGGTTCCACGCGGGCAGATAGTCGGGGTCGGCCTTGGCTAGGTCGGTGAGGAGCTTCTTGGCCTCGGCGGTCTTGCCTGTCTTCAGCTTGAAGTTGGCGTATTGGACCAAGCGCGGCGCTTTCCAGGAGGCCAGGTCGGCGGCCTTTTGGAAGGCTTGGTCGGCCCGGGGCAGATCGTTGCTGGCCCAGTAAATGCCCCCCCAGGCCAGATAGACCTCGCTCAGCTTGGGGTCCATGACCTGAGCTCGATTCAACTCCCCTTCGCCGGCTGGTATCTTCTGCTGGCGGAACAGCAGTCCGGCTTCCGCCAGATGATACACGGCGTGATCGCCGGCTTTTTGCCGCAACTGCGTCAGGCGCTGGAGGGCGTCGGTGGCGTCTTTGGGGGTGATCGCGCAATCGACCAGGAGCAGGACGGCGTCCTGATTGGTCGGGTAACGCTCGAGGATGAACAGGCTCTCTTGGCGCGCCTCCGGGAACTTGCCGGCGAGCTGGAGAATCCGCCCCAGTTTCAAGCGCACCTCCACGTTGTTCGGGTCCAACTGTTTGGCGGCGAGCAAGAAGGGGAGGGCTTGGCGGGGTGAACCGCGGTTGAAGTAGATGGACCCCATGTGCTCGAAGAGGTGGGGCTGGGTGTTGCCGAGTTGGAGCGCGCTGAGGTATTCGATTTCGGCCTTGTTGAATTGGCCGCGGGCGTAATAGCGCTCGGCGCGGTTGTAGTGGTAGCTCTGGCGCGCTTGGCGGGTGCACCCGGCGGCAAACAGGGCGATGGTAAACAGGTTGAGCAACCCCACCCAATATCGGCGCCCGTGTGGCATAGCGGCGGGCAGCGTAACCGAGCAGCGGGCCGCCACCAAGCGAAAAAGCAGCGTCAACTCAACGGTTTGGCCCGGGGTGGCAGTCGGCGGCGCGTGGCTTCCAGCCACTGGCGTTGGGGGGAGAACAGGTATTGGGTTTGGATGCGGTCCAGGTCGGTCCAGGCGCGGTCAAATTGGCGCAGCTCGAAATGGATTTGGAACCAGTTCAGGTAGCACATGGTCGCTTCCAACGCGCCTAAGCGGTCGGCGGCGATCCGCTCCAGGAGGGCGGCGGCGGCGGTGGGGTGATGGTTGAGGGCGAGGGCGCTGGCATGGTTGACCCGGGCCGCCAGGGAGTCGGGATGACGCGCCAGCAGCCGCGCGGTCAGCTCCAAGACTTCCGCCGGGCGTTGGCGGGTGATCAGGAGGGCCGCAGCATAGTTGTTCTCGCAGACGTTGTTGGCCGGGGCCAGCTCGTAGGCGCGGTCGGCGGCCCGTGCCATTGTGGTGGTCGCTTTCGCCTCATAGGCGGTTTGAAAGACCTGCAACCAGTAGCCAAGGTCCTTGGTGTGCTGGGCCTCCCAGGGACCCAAAAGGCGCAACGCCAAATCCGGCTGCTGGAGTTGGAGCAGCAGGGTGGCGGCCTGGCGGGCCGCTGGGGCGTTGGGGAAGGGTTGTTGCGCGGCCTCCTCGAAAGCGGTACGGGCGAACCCGGTCTGGCCCAGGCCGTAGAGAGCCCGGCCCTCCATGAGGTGACTGAAGGCGGCCAAGGTGATCCGGACTTTATCCAAAGTTCGCACCTGAACGGACAAGGACCGTAGCTCTTCCCAGTGTTCGGTTTGGATGAGGAGGTTGGCGTAGAGGTCCCAGAGCGCGAAGGCGGCGGGGCTGCTCTCGTTTCCGAGCTCGGTCGCGTAGCGCTGGAGGAGGTCGCGGGCGGCGTCGTTGAGGTCCAGGCGCCGCAAGGCCTCGGCCTGCCGCACCAGTTGACTGGCGGTGGTCGGGTTGCCGCGGTAGGCGCGCGCGAGCGTTTGTGCCTCGGCTTTGCGCCCGATGGCGGCGAGCAGCCGCCAGTAGCCGAGGTGATCGGCCAACTGATCCGCTCCCAAAGCGGTCAACCGTCCCAGGGTGGCGCCGTAACCGTTCACCTCGAGCAATTGGGCGTCCACGAGCAACTGGAGGCGGTTGGCCAGGACCTGGTGGGGTGGGTGGAGGGCCGCGTTGGCCAAGAGCTGTTTCCCCAGGCTCAGGGTGTCCGGCGGCCCCCAGCCAGCTTGGTAAGCGGCCTGGAAAAGCGCCAGCTCAGGGTGCGCGCGGAGGTCGGGTGCGGTCTGGCGCCACGCGCGCGCGAACTCCTCGAGGCGCCCCTGCCAGAAGAGGGCCTTGAGCTGGAGCGCCTGCGCCGCCGGTGGCAGGGGCGATGGGGCGCCCGCCAGCAAACCCAACACCAGCGCCGGCATCTGGCAGGCATCGTAAAGGCGCGCCACCAGAATCAGGTCGGCTTGGTTCGTGGCGGTGAGGCGCAACAGCCACGGGGCTTCGCCGAGCGCCTTGCTCATCAGGGCCAGGGGCGGCGGGCTCATCTGAATGACCTGTTCGAGGGCGCCACGCACGAGCGTCGGGCTGGCGGGGTTGTGGGCGACCGCCAACTGCCACGCCAGCGCGGCCTCGTCGGCCCGCCCCGCGGCGGCCAAGCGGCGCGCCCCGCGTTGGAGCGACCACGCCTGAGCCCACGCCAGACCGCTGATCTTCACCACCGGCACGAACCCCGGGGGTGACACCGTCCAGAGCCGCGGCAAGGCGAGCCCGCACACGCTCAGGCCGGCCAGGACGACCAGCGCCAACCCGCGAAACCACGGATCGAAGATGAAGACCCGCACCAGCGGCCATTCGACGCAGCGCAGGGCCAATCGTTGACTGAAGCTCGGGTTGTCCATGACTCGGCCTGGGCCGAAGATGACCCAGCGCCGCCAGGCTGGCAAGCCAGGGCCGGGCGCGGGCGTGGGCCGCACCGGATCGCGGTCTGGGGCGGCGTCGCCGCCCGCGGCGGGGGCCTGGTTCAGTTTATAATATCAGTTATTAGGATGACACATTGTTGAGTGATAAGCAATTATGGTTGACAAGCGCCAGCGCTGGCGTTACAAAAAACCAGTTTCACTGGGCGAGGGGAGGCGTCTCGGAGGAGACCCTCGGGCCAACGAGCAGGACCCTCGGCCGGCGTGCGGCGAAGCCAATCATTGACGACCTATGAAGCATGCGCTCCGCGGGTGTCTGGTCTGCTCGGTGGCCCTCAACCTGTGGTTCCGCCTGGAACCGGTTCTGGCCGGCGCCAGGGCCGACGATCTACTCACTGTCCCTGGGGCCGCGCGCCTGGGGACGGCGGGCGCCGCCGAGCCGGTGGTGACGACCATTGCCTTCTTGCGGTCGCTGCTCGACCCGGTGGATTACGTGCCGACGGATACCACGACCCTCCACACCGTCGAGGGGGTGGTGACGACCCACGTGAATCTGACTGGCCCCAGCGCGAACGCCTTGTTCTACCTGCAGGATGCCAGCGGCGGGATCGCGGTGTATTGGAGCGGGGCGACGAACCGGTTCGTTCCCCAAGCCGGGGATGCCGTGCGGGTGACGGCCCCGCTGACGCAGCGGGACGGGTTGTTGGAGCTGGCGCCGGCCGTCTCCAAGCCGCAGACCAGTGTGACGCTGCTGAGCACGGGCAACCTCCTGCCGACGCCGATCCCTCTGGACTTCGGTTGGAAGACGCGAGCGGACCTGATCGAGCCGTTCGAGGGTTCGTATGTGGTGGTGTCCAACGTCGTTCTGGAAGCCAGTCCCGAACGCTTTAAGGCTGGGAGCAACGTCACCTTGACCAATGAGGCTGGCGACACCTTCACGCTCTGGATCGACGGACGCACCGACATCGCCGGCCAACCCAAGCCGGGCGCCCCAGTGACCATCGTGGGGGTCTTGGGTCAGTACGACACCACCACCACCGGGCCGCGAACGGACGGTTACGAGGTGATCCCCACGCGGCTGGCGGACCTGCACAGCACCGCGAAGCCTCCGGGGGTGTGGTTCACGAACGTCCTGGAGCACCTGACGCGCCCCGGCGACGCCCCTACCAATAGTTTCTCGGAGGTCGTGCTCCGGCCGGGTGAATCGCTGACCCTCCAGGTCGCGGTCGTGGACACCGAGGGCGGGGAGGCCAACGTGGCGGTGACGGGCGACCTGCCCCCTTGCGCCCAGTGGACGGTGCCGGAGGCAAGTGGGTCGGCGCTCCAAGCCAGCTTCCGCATGCAGCCTACCGAGGCCGAGGCCGGCCACCCGTATCTGATCACACTGTCGGCGTGGAACCAAGGGGCGACGAACACGGTGGGCTGGACCCTCTACGTGCCGACGCTGCCGGAGCGGGGAATGACCATCAACGAGTACCTGGCGAACCCAACCTCGGTCTCGACCTCGGCCTTCTTCAACCCCTTGCGGCGGACCTCGCCCGCCGCCCGCCCCAGCACGGAGGACGAATACGTGGAACTGCTCAACGGCTCGAACCAAGCGCTGGAACTCGCCGGCTGGACGCTCAGCGATTCCAACGCCGTACGGCTGCGGTTTACCAACTCGCTGGTAGTGGGGGCGGGGCAGGCCTTGATCGCCTGCGGAGGGGCGCTCGAGACCGCGCCGCCGGACCTCGACGTGCCCGTGGTCGCCGCTCACGAGACGGCCGCCGGCCTATCGCTGAACAACGACGGCGATGCCATCGTGCTGCGCAATGCGGCGGGCAACCTGGTCGAGCGGGTGGTGTATTCCGCCAAACAGGTGGCCAAGGACGGTTCGATGACGCGGTGGCCGGACGCGACCGGTCCGTTTGTCGCTCAGACCAGCGTGGCGCCGCTGCCGGTTTCCCCCGGGCGCACCGCCGACGGCCTGCCTTTTGTGGGCCCGCCGGTCACGATCGATCCGATCATCGGCCTGACGATCGATGGGGCCACCGATGGGACGCTGCGGCTGCACTGGGCGGCGACCAACACGCTGGCTTACACGGTTTGGGTGGCCAACACACCCGAGGGCCCGTACGAGCCGTTGATCCGGGACGTGACGGGGGCTGAGCCCATCGAATTGCTCCCGGCGCAGGGGCCGGCCCGCTTCTTTCGCGTGAGCGGCGAGGTTCGAGCCCAGGGCGCGCCGGCGGGATGGCCGGCGCGGGAACTTTCACCGCTCCGCCGCTTGGGCCCATGAGCGAGACTCCCGCTTGCCCGCGGCCGCGCGGCGGCGGCCGCGGGGTTGCGCCGGCCGTTTTGCTCAAGACTTGGCGCGCTGGCAGCGAGGAAGGGCGTGCCTCCGCCTTCAGCCTGATCGAGCTGCTGGTAGTCGTCGGGATCATCGGCCTGTTGGGCAGCTTGGTGTTGCCGGCGCTGAGCCGGGCGAAAGCCAAAGCCCAAGCGTTGCAGTGCCTTGGGAACCTTCGCCAATGGGGCCTGGCTACCCAGCTCTACGTGAGCGATCACGAGGACTATTTGCCGCGCGACGGCACGCCTAACCCGGATGCCGCCGATACGAACGTGGGCTGGTACATCCAACTGCCGAGCCAACTGGGCCTGCCCCGTTATCACGAGATGCCCTGGCGCACTAATCCGGCGGCGCCGCCGGGCCGCTCCCTCTGGATCTGTCCTTCCAACCGGCGCCGCAGCAATGGGCGCAACCTGTTCCACTATTGCCTCAACGAGAATGTCAACGGGACGGGGGAGGAGAATCGCCCGGTGCGCCTCACCACCGTTCGCGACCCGGCGTTGGTGGTCTGGCTGTTCGATTCGAAGAACCTGCCCGCGGTCGGCTCGGCGTCGTTTGTCCACACCAACCTGCACGATGGGGGCGCCCAGTTTACGTTCTTGGACGGGCACGGGTGTCGGTTTCCGAACCGCGCGTACTGGGATTTTCGGCGCAACGCGCCGCAAACCAATAACCCGGCGCTCCGCTGGTTCCCCTGAGCAGGCGCGGGCCGGGTCGCCTGCGCGCGGCGCGTTGGGCCTCGGGTGGTCGGTCCGGCTGACAGGCCCACGGGCCTGGGTTCCGCCTTGCTTGGGGCGCGCGGGGCGGGGTAGCCTTGCGGCCAGCGAACCGAACCGCCACTGCCGCATCATGGAACTGTCCGTCGTTATGCCCTGTCTGAACGAGGCCGATACGGTGGGGGTGTGCATCCAGAAGGCCCAGCAGGCGATGGCCAGCCACCGGATCGAGGGCGAGGTGATCATCGCCGACAACGGCAGCAGTGACGGCTCGGCCCGCATCGCCGAACAACTGGGCGCCCGGGTCGTGCATGTCCGCGACAAGGGCTACGGGCATGCGCTCATGGGCGGCATCGCGGCGGCGCGGGGGGAATACGTGCTGATGGGCGACGCCGACGACAGCTATGACTTCCTGGAGCTGCCGAAGTTCGTGGAGCGGCTGCGGGGCGGGTTCGACCTGGTACAGGGCTGCCGCCTGCCGGCCGGGGGTGGGCAACTGGCCGAGGGGTCGATGCCCTGGTCCCATCGCTGGATTGGCAATCCCATCTTCAGTTGGCTGGCGCGGCACTGGTTTCGCGCGCCGATCCATGATGTCTATTGCGGTCTGCGGGCGTTCCGGAGAGGCCACTTTCTGCGCCTGGACCTCCGGTGCACCGGGATGGAATTCGCCCCCGAGATGATCATCAAGTCCAGCCTTTACCGCGCCAAAATCGCCGAAGTGCCCATCACCCTCCATCGCGACGGGCGCAAGGCGCGCGGCTCCCATTTGCGGACCCTGCGCGACGGCTGGCGCACGCTGCGTTTTCTGCTGATCTACAGCCCGCGCCACCTGTTGTTGACACCGGGGATCGTGTTGTTGCTCGTGGGGCTGGCTGGGTACGGTGTCGCCATGCCCGGAGTGTCGCTGTGGGGCGTCACGTTCGACGCGCACACGTTGCTTTTCTCCAGCCTGGCGCTCATCTGTGGTTACCAGTCGGTCCTGTTCGCCCTCCTGACGAAGATCTTCGCGATCAATGAAGGGCTCTTGCCGCCGGACCCCAAGGTGGAAGCCTTTTCCCGGCTGGTCAGCGTGGAGCGTGGGCTGTTGGCGGGCGGGTTGGGAATGGTGTTCGGATTGGCACTGCTTGGCTTGGCGGTGAACCAGTGGCGGCTGGCCCACTTCGGCCGGCTCGACTACGCCGAGACGATGCGCCTGGTCATCCCGGGTTCGACCCTCACGACCCTGGGGTTTCAGAGCGTTCTGGCCAGTTTCGTTCGCAGCCTCCTCTACCTCAGCCGCCGATGACGCCGCCCCTGCCACCCGCGGGCGCCCCCTTTGACCAGTATTCCGCCGGTTACGACGCCGCCCTCGAGGCGGGCTTGGCCGTCTCAGGGGAGGGCAAGACTTATTTCGCCCGGGGTCGCGTGACTTGGTTGCAGCGACGCCTGGCGCAGGCCGGGCTCGCGGCCGACAGGGTGTTGGACTTTGGCTGTGGGACAGGGTCCGCCGCGCCGTTCCTGCTGGAGCTCCTTGCGCCGCGGGCCTTGGTGGGGGTGGACATCTCGACGCCCTCGCTGGAGATTGCCCGGCGCGAGCACGGTTCGTCTCGCACACGCTTCTTGACCCCAAGCGAGCTGCTGGCCGAGGCCCCCTTCGACGTGGCCTACTGCAACGGGGTCTTCCATCACATCCCGCTGGGTCAACGCGACGGGGCGGTAGCCTGCGTCTGGGGCGCCCTGCGGCCGGGAGGGACGTTTGCGTTCTGGGAGAACAACCCCTGGAACCCCGGGACCCGGTACGTCATGAGCCGCATCCCTTTCGATCACGACGCCCTTACGCTCCGCCCAGCGGTGGCGCGCGCCCTGCTCCGGCGGGGTGGGTTCGAGGTGGTGCGGACGGATTTCCTGTTTGTTTTCCCCAGGACAATGGCTTGGTTCCGGGGCTTGGAGACCCTGCTCGCGCGGTGGCCGCTGGGGGCCCAGTACCTCGTCCTGGTCCGTAAGCCGCGGGCGCCGAGCCCCGCACCGAACGCCTGAGTCGGAGCGCCTTCGCGCCTCTCCCCACCCAGCGCCGATCATCGTCGATGGGGAGAGGCTGTCCGAAGGGCCCGCAGGCCCGCTGTCCCGTTGTCTCTTGGCTAAATCACGCGGCGGCGCGGTTCGCCCCGGCGGCCTTAGCTTCGGCTGGGCTGGAGGCGGCGTGGGAGAGGCCCGGCCGTGGGCTGGCGCCGGTGGATTGGAGGGTTCGGGCGTGGTGAATGGCCGCCTCGCCAACGACCCGCGCCGCCTCCTGAGCGCTCAGGTGGTCG
>JAJXTA010000441.1 GCA_021784265.1 bacterium
CTGGTCCGAGTCGGCGTGGCCCTGACGCTGGCGGTGCTGCCAGCCGCGGCGCCCGCCCGGGCGCAGACCAACGCGCACCCGGACTGGGCTGGCTGGCGTCAAGCCCTTACCGCCCGGTTGGTCCAACCGCGTTTTGCCCAGGCACGCTGGGGTCTGGAGGTCGTCTCGCTCGATTCCGGCAAGACCCTCATCGCCCACGACGCGGAGAAGCTGTTCACCCCGGCCTCCAACGCCAAGCTGTTCACGGGCGCCTTGGCCCTGGACCACCTCGGGCCGGGCTTTCGCATCCGGACCTCGTTTTACGCCGCTCATCGCCCCGACCCCAACGGCACGTTGCCGGCTGACCTGATTCTCTACGGGCGCGGTGATCCCACCCTCGGAGCGCGCGGCCCCACCGCCGACCTGGAAGCGGCCCTGGCGCCGCTGGTCGAGGCGCTCGCTCAGGCCGGCGTGCGGCGGGTGGAAGGCGACCTGGTCGCCGATGCCAGCTTCTTCACCGGCCCGCCTTGGGGGACGGGCTGGGAGTGGGATGACCTCCAGGAGTGGTACGGGGCGGAGGTTTCGGCCCTCACCTTCAACGACAACGTCGCCGAGGTCCGGGTCGCGCCCGGTGAGCGGGCCGGTGTGCCAGCACGGATCAGTGTCCGCCCCCCTGATCCCGGGCTGGTGCTCAGCAACGGCGTCCTGACCATCGCGCCAGACCTTCGCCGCGACCTCCACTTCTACCGCGCCCCTGCTGCCGCCCTCCTCTCTGTCTCCGGTCGGATTCCGGCCGACGGTTTTGGTGCGGTTGAGACGCTGGCGGTGCCCCAGCCGGCGGCTTGGCTGGGGCAGGGGCTGAAGCAGGCCCTCGCGCGCCGGGGCATCGCCGTCACCGGCACGGTCCGAGTGCGCCCCGCGCCGGAGGCTGGGCCGGCGCCCTCGGTTCGCGGATCGCTGATCGAGCTGGGTGGAGTCGAATCACCGCCGCTGCGCGACCTGCTGGCCCGGACCTTCAAGCCGTCGCAGAACCTCTACGCGCAACTGCTCTTACTCCAGGTGGGAGAAACGGTTCGCGCCCATCCCACGAACGCTCCGCCGGGCCTTTCGAGCCTGAAGACCCTGACCAGTGAGGCGGCCGGGCTGCAGGCCCTTAAAGGGTTCTTGCGTGCCGCTGGTATCGCCCCGGAGACCGTTCTTTTAGAAGAAGGGGCGGGGTTGTCTCACGGCGATTTGGTCACCCCGGCGGCCACGGTCCGGCTGTTGCAGTTCATGGCGCGCCATCGGTGGCAGCAGGCCTTTCTCGAGGCCCTCCCGGTCGCGGGGGTGGACGGCACGCTTAAGCACCGGATGCTCGGGACGCCGGCGGCCGGCAATCTCCACGCCAAAACCGGCTCGTTGAACCATGTCGCCTCCTTGTCGGGCTACGTCACGACCGCCGCCGGTGAGCGCTTGGCCTTCGCGATGTTCCTCAACAATTACGCCGATCCGGACGGGCGCCACCCCGCGCGCGCGGACCTGGATGATTTGGCGGTCACGCTGGCGCGGTTGCCGTGGCGGTCGGAGCCCCCGGCGCCACTGCTGACGCCCGTGCATCCGGAGTGAAGGGCCGGTGCGGGGTGGGCGGTGGCGCCAACTGTGGGCTTGCCGCCGGCCGTTCGGCCAACCACCCTCGCCGGCGGCGATGATCCCGAAAAACAGCTTGTCACACCAGGGCCCAGGCGTGCTCCAATGGACTTGGTTGGGAGTAGCGGTCTGGCTGCTGGGCCAAGGCGTCTGGGCCCAAACCAACCGCCCGCTTACCAGTCTCCAGCGGCTTGAGCCGGGCCACCTGCAAGCCGCCCACGCCGCAGTGGCGCGTTTTGCCCAGGAGCGGGTCTCACTGCCCAATCAGGGCGTTTATCAGGATTACCGCGCCGTCCTCCACGTCCACGCCGAGGATGCGCCGCATACCAAAGGGACCCGCGCGGAATTATTGGCCGCCGCTCGGCAGGTGGGTGTGCGGGTCGTCCTCTCGACCGACCATCGTGGGCCCAAGCCCGATGCCTGGCGGGGCTTGCACGACGGGGTTCTGTTCATTGCGGGTTCCGAGGTGGGGGATGGCACGCTCTGGTTTCCGGATTATGGGCCGGACGGTCGCCCCTTGAATACCGGCCTGCGGTTCCTCTCCCACGTCGAGGAGCGTTACGACGCCCCCACAGCCGGCTTGGTGGGCATGGAGATCGTCAACCGCCATACCGACGCGATCCTGGACACGGGCCTCTACACCCGCCTGATGGCCGCCACCAACGATCCCCGCGCGTGGCGGCAGTTGGTGGCCGACTTCCGCGCCTATCCGGACGAGTTCTTTGCCGCCGGCGTGGACCCGCGCCCAGGCATCTTCGCCAAGTGGGATAAGGAAACCCTCGCGAAACCCTTTACCGGCGTGGGCGCCAATGATGCCCACCAGAATCAGATTTTTCTCGGCGTCACCTTCGATCCGTACGCGGTGAGTTTCCGGAACCTCTCGACCCATATTCTGGCGCGGGAGCTGACCGAAGCCTCGATCCGCGAGGCGCTCCGGGCCGGGCATGTGTACGTCGCCCACGACTGGCTCTGTGACCCGACGGGGTTTGCGTTCGGCGCGGTGAACACTCTCGGAGTGTTTCCGTTTGGCGATGGGGCGCCGTTGCTGGGGACGACCCGGCTCACGGCCCTCACGCCGCTGCCGGCCAAACTGAAACTGATCCATCGGGGCAAGGTGATCTTCGAGACTACGGGCACCAACCTGACCTTCGAAGTCACCCAGCCCGGCGCCTATCGTGTCGAGGCGTGGTTGCCCGTGGACGGCGAAGACCGGCCATGGATCTACGCCAATCCGGTCTATGTTCGGTTGCCGGGCCTCGGCGACCTCCGGCTGCCGTCGATGGCGGTGAGCCCCGGGGTCGCGGTGCGCAAGGATTTGGCGTACCTCGAGGGGCCCGCCGGGCAGGAGCCCAAACACAAACTTGACCTCTATATCCCGCAGCACCGCACGCCCGCCCCGGTTTTCTTCTTCATTCATGGCGGGGCCTGGAAATATGGCGATCGTTCGCAGTACCCGCCCTTGGGCAATCGCTACGCCTTGGCCGGGCTTTTGACCGTCGTGCCGAGCTACCGCTTGGCGCCGCAATGCCCGTTTCCCGCGCAGATTGAGGACGTGGCGGCGGCGTTTGCTTGGACCGTGCGTCACGTGGCGGAGTATGGGGGGGACACCAATCGGATTTACGTCGGGGGTCACTCCGCGGGCGGGCACTTGGCGGCGCTCCTGGCCCTCGACCCGCACCGCCTGGCACCCTACCAGCTCCGTCCTGGGATCATCCGCGGCGTCCTGGCGCTGAGTGGCGTGTATGACTTGGCGCGCATCACCGGTCTGGAGAGTGTCTTTGGCCGTGATCCAACCTTCCGCCGCGAGGCCTCGCCGGTGTTCCAGGTTGACGCCGGAGGACCCCCGTTCCTGATCACCTATTGCGAGTGGGACTATTTCACCCTGCCGGCGCAAGCCCGCGAACTGGATAGCACCCTGCGCGCGGCGGGTGTGCCGACCCAGTTGGTCTATATCCCCGGGCAGAATCACATCTCCGAAATGCTCAACGTGGTCGCGCCGGACGATCCGCTCGCCGCCGCCGTGCTCGAGTTCATCCGGTAGCGTGGAGCGGTTCGGGCTTGGCGTCCCCGGGGTGCGGCGTCGGGCCAAAGGACATCTCGGTCCAAGTGGCAGCGGCCTCGGAGCGTGCATTGGGGGCAAATGGGTGAACAGCGGGCGCGCGATACCCCGGCGATCTTCTATCCATGTCACTTATCAATAGAGTTATTCGGTCTTCTACAGTTATAATGGCGAAACAGTGGTCCTGATTATCAAGTGCTAGCTCGGTGTTGTCTGGAGATGCTGGACGTCGAACAGCCCGTCGCCGACCGAAGGCAACGGCGAGCGCCCACTGCAACGAACAAGGAAACAACGGTTCGCTGAGACAGGAGAGCGTAGCGGCGTGAACGAACGTTCTTGTTGGGTCTCGGGTCGCGCGGAGGCCGGCAGGAA
>JAJXTA010000442.1 GCA_021784265.1 bacterium
CGCCCCCAGTTCGTCTTCGAGTTGGCCGAAGAAACCGTCCGCCTCCGCTTGCTCGCCACCAGCGAACGCGACAAGAGCCGTTGGCAATGGACCGGCTACGAGTGGCAGCGCACCGAACCGGTCGCCACGCCCCTGGACAAACCGGAGATCCTCGACGACCCCCGGCTGGAAGCGGCCACGCTCTGGTTGCGGGGCCAGGATTGGTTCACGCCCGAGCCGGGCCTCTGGGTGGGCGACGCCAACGAGAACTTCCTCGCGGCCTTGGCCACCGCCTGGCCGGACCGGCCCGCCCAGGCCGATTACTTGGGCAACGTCGCCTTCCAACGCCTCTTCCTTGCCCCGCATCAGCTCCGGCCCAAGCTCCTGGTCCAAGGCAGCGGCATCGACTGGTTCGCGGTCTCCGCCGCGTGGGAGCAGGAAGGCCTGCGCCTGACGGCGGCCGACCTGGACCGCTTGGCCCACGCCACCAGCCGCTATGTCAAGCTGCCCGACTCCGGCTGGGTCGAGCTGGACCTCCGCGCCGTCCAACAAGCCCACGAGACCATGGCCGACATCGGCCTCGATGGGCTCGCGGCCCTCCCCCAAAAAGTGGACATGCTCCAAGCCGTCCACATCGACGAGGCCGCCCTGCAGCGCTTTGGCGATCTGCCCGAAGCCAAACTCCTCCGGGAGCGGCTGGCCGATTTCACCGGCGTGCCCAAGGTCACCCTGCCCGCCCAACTCAAGGCTGAGATGCGCCCCTACCAGCGGGACGGCTTCGATTTCCTCTGTCACCTGACCCGCATCAAACTCGGGGGCATCCTCGCCGACGATATGGGGCTGGGCAAGACGCTCCAAACCCTGGCCTGGCTGGCGTGGTTGCGCGAACAGAATCCCAAGAAACCGGCCCCAGCCCTGGTGATCTGTCCGGCGTCGGTCCTCCACAACTGGCGCCGGGAAGCGGAGCGCTTCACGCCGGGGCTGAAGGTGCTGGTGCTGGAGAGCGGTCCCGCGCGCCACAACCTGCGCAAGCAAATCCCCCAGCACGATCTCACCGTCACCAATTACGCCTTGCTGCGGCGCGACCTGGAAGCGCTCAAGAAATTCGAGTTCCGCGCGGTAATCCTGGACGAGGCCCAATTCATCAAGAACCCGGCGGCCCAGGTCAGCCAGTGCGTCAAGCAGTTGCGCGCCGAGCATCGGCTGGCGCTCACCGGCACGCCGTTGGAAAACCGGCTGCTGGACCTCTGGAGCATCGTCGATTTCGTGCAGGCGACCTACCTCGGCACCCAAGCCCAGTTCCACGAGCAATACGAACCGGCCGGCCCGGACAGCGAATGGGCGCGCAAAATCGCCCGACGCAAACTCTCCGCCAAGCTGCGCCCGCTCATGCTCCGCCGGCTCAAACGCCAGGTGGCCGAAGACCTGCCCGACCGGATCGAGGAGCGGCGGGATTGCCACCTGGACGACCCGCAACGCAAGCTCTACCTGGCCGAGCTGCGCCGGAGCCGGGAACAGGTCCGCCAGACCGTGCAAGAAAAGGGCCTGGCTCGGAGCAAAATCCATGTCCTGGCCGCCCTCACCCGGCTCCGGCAGATTTGTTGCCACCCCACCCTGGTCGGCAGCGACGCCCCCTCCGGCAAGACCGAGACCCTGTTCGAGCTGGTCGAACCGCTCCTGGAGGAGGGGCAGAAGGTGCTCGTCTTCAGCCAGTTCGTGCAGATGCTCCAGTTGCTCCAGGCCGAGTGCGCGCAGCGCCAAATGCCCACGCACATCCTGACCGGCGAAACGAAGAACCGCCAGGATGTCGTCCAGGCCTTCCAAGAGGACGCCCAACCTTCGGTGTTCCTGCTGAGCTTGCGCGCCGCGGGCACCGGTCTAAACCTCACCGCCGCCAGCTACGTCGTCCTCTACGACCCGTGGTGGAACCCGGCGGTCGAAGCCCAGGCGATCGACCGTTCCCACCGCATCGGCCAAACCCGCACCGTCAACGCCTACCGCTTGATCGCTCCGGGTACGGTCGAGGAGAAAATCTGGGAGCTCCAACAGCGCAAAGCCCAAACCATCGCCGACGTGCTGGGCGAGGAAGGCTTCGCCCGCAGCCTCACCCAGGCCGACCTCGATTACCTCTTCGCCGAGGATTGACCGACCTCGAGGCGTTCCTGGGGCCGAGCCTCGCTTGAAACAAGATGCCGTTGCCACGCTGAACCAGCGAGCGGACCAAATGCAAACAGCGGAACTTGTTCTACCCCACCGTCAGCCCCCGGAGACCGCGGGCGCCGTTCCGGCACCGTGACGTGGTGGGCCCTCGTGGCTGGACGAGGGCCTTGCGCTTTGGATTGCGCGTCGGCGTTGGGCTTGGCGCGCAGCGAGGAGGCTTGGCCAAAGCCATGCCGGACGCTGAAAGCTTTTCTCCAAAAACGTGTTGACAAGATTTGACGGAGGTTATCACCTCTGCCCCGGAGTATTACTTCGTGAAGCCGATGTGCCATCTTTTACTTGCTAGGCGTCGCGCACCGCCTGTCCCGCACCGAGGTTGCAAGTCGCGTCGAATTGCCCGCTCCGGTGGTGGGGAGGACCGCGTTCAGTCTCCCCGGCAGCCTCGGCTTAAACCCTCCAGCTCCGCGGTTGGCGCTCTCTCCCGTGCGGCAAGACCATTCCGCCCCGTTTCCATTGGCCGTAAACCGCCCCGGCCATCCGCCGGTTGGCCGGTTGCGGCACGAGTCGGGATCGGGTATAGACCCCACAGGATGACGCGAGTCCGGATACGGCGAAGGAGAGCTGGTTCGCGATGCGGCTGCGAACCGCCCACCCAGCCGCAGGAGGCCGCGCCCCATCGCCCCACAACCCGAGGGCAGGCATCTGAGCGGCGCACGTGGGGCCTGAGGCCCATGCGCCCGATCGTTTCTCTTGGTGGTGTCACCCGCCTCGCCGCGCTCTGGTTCTGTAGCCTGTTCATTCTGCAAGAGGCCTACGGCTCAACGATCGTCTCCGGCGAGCTCACCATGTCCGCGGCGGACGGCCAACTGCGGGAGCCGGAGCGCATGTATGCCCACCAGCGGTTTCAGGTCCTCATCAACGGCCCGACGTCGTGGCGGATCGAGCTCACCGATCCCGCCGTGCCGTTCCTCGTCACCTATCTTGCCTACAACGGAAGCTCGCTCCTCTATTACAGAACGGCTAGTGGGCATCCCGATCCCCGCCTCCCTGGGGCGAACGATCCAAAGCGGCTGGCGGCGCGCGCGACAAATGACGTGGCTTACCTGAACCTCGGGCCGGTACCCCTCTGCCCGTTCTTCCCCGGCGATGGGCGGGAGACGCTGTGGTTTGCCTTCTTCGCCGGGTCGTCCCTGACCCGCACCGAACTCCTCTGCCTACCTGACGTCTGGCTGACACCGCGGTCCGACCTTGGGGCATACGGGTTTACCAACGACATCCGGCTTACCCGTCCCCGTCCCGATCTGATCTTGTCCGCGACCTTTGTGCGGACCGCACGAGCCGACTTGTCCCTGGAAGGGGAGCTGAGCCGACCGACGTTCGATGAGCCCCGGACCCCCGCCGAAATGGACCGGGCCAGATCCATTCTCCGCTTCCGCAAGAACTCGTGGAAAGACGGCGACATCGCGGCCAGCTACGATCTGACCCAGTACACCAACGTCGCTGGCCGCTTCATTCCGATCTCCTTCCAGCTTACCTTCAAGCGAATGCCCGCTCTGCGGCTCCCCGGCGTCACCCATGCCGGTAAGGTTGACCGCGTCATCCCCAACGTGGCCGAGCAGGACCCCTTCCCCGCGGTCACTGGCCTGACTCATGTCGCGGACTCGAGATTTCGGTCACGCACACGGACCGATTTTCTGCCCGAGGTGGTATATGTGCTCAAGCCGGGCCAGGCTTGGCGCGGGATCACCGACCCTGTGCTCAAAGATATGGCGGTCAAAGACCTTCCGTACAGTCCACGGCTCGGCTTTGGTCGGATCCGTGTCGTTCGGGGTCTCTTCCTGGCGATCATCGCCATCGTGACACTCGGGCTTCCGCTGCTTTTGAGCCGACGGCAG
>JAJXTA010000004.1 GCA_021784265.1 bacterium
GGGCAAAAAACCGCGTGAGCGTGTGGTGCCCGTAATCGGTGCCGCCCAAGACCAGCCGCTGGAGCTTGGGCCCCACCACCGGGACGATGCTCAAGATGTTGGTGGCCACCCGGGTCGCCCAAAACCCCTTCTGGTCCCAGGGCAACAGATAGCCGGTGAGCGAGAGTGCCAGGACCAGGTTCAACAGGCCCAGGCCAAACCAGAAGTTGATCTCCCGCGGGGCCTTGTAGGCGCCATCGATGATCACCTGCATCAGGTGCAACAGCAGCAGCACGTTCATCACCGCGGCCGTGTAATGATGGATGCCCCGGAGCAGCCAGCCCCCGGTCACGTCGTACTGGATCGAAAAGACGCTCTCCCACGCCGACAGCGAGCTGGGGCTGTAGCCCATCCACAAAAACAGCCCCGTCAGCACTTGCACCGCAAAACAGAACACCAGCGTGCTCCCCCAGACGTAACGCCACCGCGCCCCGCCCGGGATATTCTCGAACAACGCCTCGTGCGCCAACCGGCGATAGCCGGTGCGGTGCTCCAGCCAGTCACCCCAGGCGCTCATGTCAGGGGAATCCGCCGCGCCGTCCCGGCCCGGAAGTTCTGAAACCGGACCCAGATTTCCGTGCCGTTGCGGAGTTCGACGGCCAGCTCGTCCAGGCCGCGGGGCGCTGGACTGCGGGTGTCCTGGATCCGCCCCTCGAGGTCGAACGTGCTGTTATGACAAGGGCAGAGGTACCCGTGGCGGGCGGCCACATAATCCACGAAGCAGCCGGCGTGCGGGCAGATGACGTTGAAGGCCCGCAGGGGGGTGTCCGCCGTCCGCCGCAGATAGACCGCCCCCACTGGCACCGCCGGAAACTTGTTCCACGCATCCGTATGGCTGGCGATGACCGGGAACTTGCGCGGCACACCGTCCGGCGGCACGGCACTGAGGGAAGCGACCCGGATGAAGCCGGTGAACTGGCCTCCGTGCCGCCGCAACGGGTCCAGCAGCACCGCCAGGCCGGCTCCGGCGGGCGCCGCCCCCGCCAGCGCCCCGAGGACGACCGCGAGGCATTCCTTCAAGAAACCACGGCGTTTGGGCTGAGGGGGAACGGGAGCGGCGGCCATGCGTCAACCGTCCGTAGGACGCTCGAACCACCGGCGCGGTTCCCGCCCGGGGGCCGGGGAACGTTCTCCGCCCGCGCCCGCTCGCGGCCAGCCGGCGGCGCCCCGCCGCGGGCGGCAGGGACGGACGGGGAGGGTTAGGCCATCGCCAAGTTTTGTCACAGTGGTCGCCAAAAATAGTGCATGCCTCGGAAAAGGCAATAGGGAACCCCTTTTTTGCGTGCGTTTCTCCGCCCGCGGGCCTAGAGTCCGGCTGATGCTGATCTGGTTGCTTATCCTGGTGATTTTTGCGGTGGTCGGCGCGACGAGCTACTACAAGGGCGCGATCCGCTCCCTGGTCTCGCTCGTGGGCCTGTGCTTGGCGTTGTTCCTGAGCCTGCCGCTGGCCCCAACCCTGCGGCCGCTGGTGCCGAAGATGGGCATGACGAATCCGGCCTGGACTTGGCTGCTGCCGCCCGCCGTGGTCTTCCTGCTCTTCGTCCTCATCTTCGAAGGGGCCGCGTTCTTCCTCCATTACCGCGTGGCGCGGTATTTTAAGCATCACCAAGACGACGTGGCGCGCCTGAAGTGGCAGCGGCTCAATCAACGTCTCGGTCTCGGTGTGGGGCTGGTGGCCGCCGCGCTCTATTCTATTCTGGTGGGGTTGCTCATCTACATCTTTGGTTACCCGGCCGTCCAGGTGACCACCGACGACAGCCCGTTGAGCCTGCGCCTGTTGAGCAGCGCCCGCCGGGAGCTGGCCGAAGCGGGCCTGGACCGCACCCTCTCAGCCATGGACCCGATGCCGGGCAACTTCTACTCCGCGACCGACGTGTTGGCCCTGATCTACAACAACAGCGCCGCGCTGTCCGAGCGTCTGAACAACTATCCGCCCTTCCTTTCGCTGGGCCAGCGGCAGGAGTTCCAGGACATCGCCACCGACACCGATTTGTTGAACATGCTCCAGACCCGGGCCATGGCCCTTGACATCTTCAACCACCCGAAGATCCAGGTCCTGATGTTGAACCAGGAGATCCGCCAGCAGTTGGAGCAGATCGATCTGAAGGACCTCTACAACTACCTCCTCACCGGCAAGTCCGCCAAATACGACGAGGAGAAAATCCTCGGGCGCTGGCGGATTGATCCCTCGGCGACCTTGATCCTGGAGAAGAAGAAAAACCCGGACATGTCGGCGGGTGAGATGAACCGCCTCAAGCGCTTGATCACCATCTTCCTGCCGAAGGTGTCGATGATGGCCACCCCGGACAACCAAGTCGTGATGAAGATGGAACTGACCGATGAGGCCAAGGCCTTGCTGCAGGCGGCGCAAAACGCCGTGCAGGCGGCCGCCCAGGCGGCGGCGGGCCAGACCCCCGGCGCGCCCCCGCCCGGAATGAGTTCGGCCATGATGCGCCGTTACGGTCTGATCCGGAGCAACCCCCCGCCCGGCGGCGGCGCCCAACCCGCGACCCCCCGCCCGGTGGCCCTCCCGGTGGATTACAATGGGCAAGGCACTTGGAGCCACGACGACAGCAGCTACAAGCTCACCGTCAAAGACGATAAAGGCCGGGATCACCCCGGGCGAGCGGTGGCCGAAGACGACCGGTTGGTCGTGACCTCGCAGGGCCATTCCCTGGTCTTCGTCCGCTGAGCCTTACGGGGGGCCCGGGGCGGGGCCGGGGGCGGGGGTGAGTTTCGCCCGGGCTTCGTCGATCTGCCGCTGGATGGCGGCGGGGTTGGGGGAGATCTTCTTGAGGAGGGTGAGGTACTGGACCGCCTCGGCCCAATCGCCCTGCTTCTCGTCCACCAGGACCAAGTGGCCGAGGAGCTCGCGATAGGTGTAGAGGTCCGGCTCGGCGTTCCCATCCTGTTGCCGATGCCACTTGCGCAGCGCCAGCGCGTAGAGATTGTGGGCGCGCACCGGGTCGTGCCGGTTCTCCTCGTCGATCCGACCCAACGCCAGCAAGATCTCATAGCTGTCAGGATTGGCCCGCCAGCCTTCGTGCAACAACTGGGCCGCCAACTCCGGCCGCCCCAGCCGAGTGCGGAGCCAGAAGGCGGCCACCGTGTAGCTCTCGACGCGGTGGGGGTCCAACCAGGTCGAGAGCCGCAGCCAGGGCAGGATCTCCCGCGCCTCGCTCTTCTGTTCGAGGTGGGTGTGGCGGGAAGGGAAGAAGTTCCGGCTAAAGCGGTCCAGCCAATCCTTGGGGGAGCCCAAGAAGCCGTAGTCCTCTCCCGGCGACCACTGGGTCGTCCGCGCTTCGGCTTCCGGCGGTCGGGGTGTCCGGGCCGCCTCGCTCTCCTCGCTCATGTGGAGTTCCTTCTCGACGATTTGGTTGTCGAAAATGGTGGGGTAGAAGCCGCTGTGGAAATAGGCGTCGGCCTTGAAGAAGAACTGGGCGGCGAACAGGCGGCGGCTTTCGCCCAAGAGGGTCGCCAGCAGGCCCCCGTCGCCCGTGCGCGAGCCGCCCCAGGCCAGGTAGTGTGGCTGGAGCCACGTCGCCAAACTCACGCAGACGGTCAGGAGGAACACCAGCACTAGGTAGGGGGAGGGCATGGCTCAGACCAGCGGGCGCCGCCGGAAACTCAGCCAGGCCACGAGTAAGAAGACCCAGGTGTAGGCGAGGGCGTAGAGCGTGGCGGCCGCCCAGGCCCACCAGGCAATCGGCGCCCAGTCATGCACGAGCAAGTCGCGCAGGTCGAACAGCTCCAGGTGGGGCAGGGCAAAGTAGAGGGCGTAAACCAGGGTCTGCGCCGGCTCGGGCAAGGTCAAGGCCACCGTGTTCAGGTGCCGCCCCACCAGCAGAATCGCGCTGGCGACCAGGAAGACGATGGTGGCGTTCGAGGAGGGCGCGGCGAACACCAGTGACCCGGCCAGGCTCATCGCCACCACGATCGCCAGCATGCACCACTGGAGCCACAGGGCTTGGAAGTAGTTGGTCAGCGGCCAGGCGTGTTCCCGCGTGGCGCTCACCACCCCAAAGAACAGATAAAACACCACCAGCGCCACGCCGCACGCCAGCCAGCAGCCGAGGAACTTCCCCACCACCACTTCCCCCCGGCTCACGGGCTTGGCCAGCAAGGGAAGGATGGTCCGTTGCTCCCGCTCGGCGGGGAGCTGCCGGGCGGTGGCCGTGATGGCGATGACCAGCGTCGAAACCCAGATCAAGAGCAGGCAGAGCTCCTTCAGGTACCGCGCGATCCGGTCGTCATGAAAAAACGTTACCGACCCCATCAGCAGCGTGATCAGCGCCGTGAGGACGAACAGGACATAGAAATCCTTGCGCCGGTACAGCTCCTTGACGACGACCGTGGCGATCGGCCAGACCGCGTTCATGCCGGGGTGGGGGTGGGCGGATAACCGATCATGCGCAAAAAGACCTGCTCCAGGCTGGCTTGGTGCTCCCGCACCAGCGCGGCGACCGGGCCCACGACCTTAAGCTGGCCCTGATGCAAAATCGCCACCCGGTCGCAGGCCGTCTCGACCTCGCCCAGCTCGTGCGAGGAAAAGAACACGGTCTTGCCCTCGCCCCGCAAACGGTCGATGATCTCCCGCACCTTCATCCGGCCCAGGGGATCGAGCCCGCTGGTCGGCTCGTCGAGAATCAGGAGGTCGGGATTGTTGATCAGCGCCTGGGCGAGGCCGACCCGTTGTTGCATCCCCTTCGAGTAGGTCTTGATCGGCCGCCGGCGCGCGGACTCCAACTCGACCAGTTTTAGGATCGCATCGATCCGCCGCTCCGCCTCGCCGCGCGCCAGCCGGAACAGCCGGGCATAGAAGCGGAGCAGCTCCTCGGCGCTGAGGAACTTGTAATAATAGGTGAGTTCAGGCAAATACCCCAGCCGCTGCCGGGCGGTCGGCTCGCGCACGTCCACGCCGAAGAGCTGGGCGGAGCCGCGGGTCGGTTGCACAAAACCGAGCAAGACCTGGATGGTCGTGGTCTTGCCCGCCCCGTTTGGACCCAGGAAGCCGAAGACCTCCCCCGCGTTCACGCGCAGACTCAGGTCCGCCAATGCCACCGTGACGCCCTGCCCCAACTCCCGGTTCCGATACTCCACCCGCAGGTTGTCGATGTTCAGGATCGGGTCCATCAAGCGCTGCTCGGCATCAAAGCGGCGGCGGCGGGGGGGCGTCAATGCCGAATCTGAACTTCCCGCGCGCGCCTTGGGCCCAGCGCCCGGCTCGCGCTGAGCCGCGGACCGGCGGCGCCCTCGGGGACCTCCTTGGAGCATCCTCAGTGCCAGCCCCGACACCCGGCGGGGGTGCGGCCAGAAAACGGTGTTCAACCCGACTCGGTTCTGGCTAAATCCTCGCCCGACAGCCTATGACCAAGACCAAAGTTGCCCTGCTTGGGGCGGGGTTCATCGCCGACATCCACCTCGAGTCCTATCACCGTTTTGTCCCCGACGCGGAGGTGGTGGCGGTGTACGCGCGGCGGCCCGAGCGGGCGCAGAGCTTCGCCCAGCGCCACGGGGTTGCCCGCTGGTTTAGCGACTGGGAACGGGCCATCACCGATTCCGGCTGCGACGTGGTGGACGTCTGCTTGCCCAATTTCCTCCATGCCCGCGCCGTGCGGGCCGCCGCCCAGGCCGGCAAGCATGTCATTGTCGAAAAGCCGCTCTGCCTCACCCTCGAGGAGGCCGACGAGATGGTCGCGGTCTGCCAGTCCCATCGGCGCAAGCTGATGTATGCCGAGGAACTCTGCTTCGCCCCGAAATATGAACGTGTCCGAAAGTTGGCGGGGGAAGGGGCCTTCGGCCAGCTTTATCAGCTCAAGCAGGCCGAGAAACACTCCGGCCCCCACAGTGACTGGTTCTACGACATTAACCAGTCCGGCGGCGGCGTGTTGATGGACATGGGCTGCCACGCCCTGGCCTGGTTCCGTTGGATGCTGGGCGGCCAGCCCAAACCAGTCTCGGTGTACGCCCACATGAACACCGTCTTCCACCACGGGCGGACCCAGGGCGAAGATAACTCGGTGGTCATCGTCGAGTTCGAAGGCGGGGTGGTGGGGATCGCCGAGAACAGTTGGGCCAAGCACGGCGGCATGGAGGATAGCGCCGAGGTTTACGGCACGGGCGGGGTCTGCTACGCCGACCTCTTCCAGGGTAACGCGGCCCTTACCTACAGCGAAAAGGGCTATGGCTACGCCATGGAAAAGGCCGGCTCAACCCGGGGATGGACCTTCACCATCTTTGAAGAGGCCTTCAACCAGGGGTATCCGCAAGAACTCAAGCATTTCATCGACTGCGTCCGGAACGACCAACCACCCCTGGTCACTGGGGCGGACGGGCGCGCCGTCCTCGAGCTCCTTTACGCCGCTTATGCCTCCGCCGGCCGGGGGCAGAAGGTGAAATGCCCCTTCACCGCCAAGGTGGCCAAACCGATCGACCTCTGGCTCAAACCCGCGTGAACGAGGCGGTTCAGCGGTTGACCGCTTTCATGCTCCACTCCGGATAGCGCTGACCGGCGGCGGCGCCGGGCGGGGCGATCTCTTGGAGCTCCGCCACGTCGGCGGGCGCCAACTCCGGCGCCAACGCCCCGACGTTCTCCTCCAAGTACGCGCGGCGCTTGGTGCCCGGGATAGGCACGAGGTCCTCCCCTTGCGCCAGCAGCCATGCCAACGCCAGTTGCGCCGGCGTGCGGCCCTTCCGCGCCGCCAGCGCCTTTAGCTTGCCGGCCAGCGCGAGGTTCCGCGCCAGATTCTCCCCCTGGAACCGCGGAGCGTTGCGCCGCCAATCGTCCGCGGCCAAGTCTTCGGTCCGCTGAATCGTCCCACTCAGGAAACCCCGGCCCAGCGGACTGTAAGGCACGAAACCGATCCCCAACTCCCGGCAGGTGGGCAGGATCTCCGCCTCTACGTCCCGTGTCCAAAGGGAATACTCGGTTTGCAGGGCCGTGATGGTGGCGGCGGCCGCCGCGCGGCGTAGGGTGGGCGCGGCCGCTTCCGATAGACCAAGATAGCGTACCTTGCCGGCTCGGATCAGCTCGGTCATGGCGCCGACGGTCTCCTCGATGGGGACCTGGGGATCGACCCGGTGCTGATAGTACAGGTCGATCACGTCCAAGCGCAGCCGCGACAGGCTCTGGTCACAGGCCTGCCGCACGTATTCCGGCCGTCCATTGACGCCGAGGAACCGCCCTTGCTCGTCCCGGACGTTGCCGAATTTGGTGGCGAGGAAGACCTCGGCTCGCCGCGCCTTAATCGCCGGCCCGACGAGGCGCTCGTTGGCGCCGCAGCCGTAAATGTCCGCGGTATCGAGGAAGCTCACGCCCAGGTCCAGGGCTCGGTGGAGTGTGGCAATGGACTCCCGCTCGTCGCGTGGGCCGTAAAACTCCGACATGCCCATGCAGCCCAATCCCAGGGCGGAAACCAGCGGACCATTGCGACCAAGCCTGCGTTGTTTCATGCGTGATGCCTCTGTTGGGGCCGCTGCGTTCGAGCGACTTGGTCCAGGATGCCACGGACGAGCCCGATGGGCAAGCCAGGAGCTTGAACGACGAGCGCCTCGCGCCCGGTGCCTTGCCGGGGGGGCGCCGCAGGCGGCTGACCCCGGCCGACGAGAAGTTCGAAACCCGCTGGGGAGGTGGCGAGGGCCGGACGTTAGAACTTGCGCTTGTCCGTGGCCGCGCGGGACAGGGGCAGCAATGCCAGCAAGCTGGCCGCTAGGAGACCGGCGGTCGTGCTGGCGTCGGGCACAGGCTGACCTGAGTTGGGCACCCGTTCACTGGTGTTGGGGGAAGAGAAAGCCAGCACCACGTCGTGCGCGGCGATGTAGTTCAGCAGCGTTGAGTCGGACGCGGCGGTGGAAAGGGTCAGGTGGAACTGGACGGTGTCTTGGACGGCCTGTACTCCGCCCGCGTCGCCCAATTTGCTGATAGCGCCGTAATTCGGGCCCTGAACCGACTTCGTCCCGGTAAAGTCTTGGCCGCTGGGAGAAACCATGCCCTGCACCGTCCCGATGCCGACCGTGCCGCTGAAAGAACCCAGGTCCTTCGCCGGCTCACTGAAACCCCACTGCTTGCTTAGGTCGGTCCCGGCGCCGCCCGCGAAGTTGACGCCGGTTGATCCGTTGGCGATCTCCACGCTGCCGCCGGTAACCGCGACCCCCGTGGGGAGGTCAAAGCCGAAACCGGAAAGGATCGCCCCGCTGCCCGCCGGCGCCGCGCCCGCCGCCGAAGTGTTCTGAACCAGCACCGTCAACGTGGTCCCCGAAACCGTCATGTTGAGGGTGCCCGAGAGCAGCGCCGGATTGGAGATGTTGCCTGACCCAGACTGGTAAGCCACGATGTCGTAAGGGATCAACGTGGCGCGGGCCGCCCAGGTCAACCCCAGCGCGGCAACCACCACACTGAGCCACACCCCCCGCGACAGGGTCGAGGGACTCAGATTCAATTCGGGTCTCGCGTTCATGACGCCGGTTTCGTTTTTTCTCGGTGCAACGGGCAGCGGACCAAGGCGGCTACCCTGCCGTGATGCTCATGGTCACCATCAGCATTAATTGTGCCTGAATTAACAGGCAACCGCGCGTTGCCGCACGCGTCTTTGTAAACCACTGATCCAAAACAGCTTGGGAAATGACGGGGCCGTGCCGGGAAACCGAGCCGTGCTACGTTCGAGGGACGAGATGTAAAGAACACCGACACCCCTCCCGGGCCCCTCACCGGGCGCCATGCGACAAGTCGTTGATTGCCAATGATATGGAATCTGTGAGAGACCCCCGGATGATGTAACGAAACCCGACACTGCCTCCCGTCCATCTTATCATTATAAGGAGCTAGGAATCACCTCTGATGAACACTTACCTCCATAATCAGGTTGCCTCACCCATCCCGCCCCGGCCCTAATCCTGGACCGCGACCGGCCTGCTTGCCGGCAGGCAGATCTCCGTTCGCAGCGGGGGTTTTATCGTGTGAGGTCGCGTGTCTTCCGGTGGCAGGTCGGGTGGGGAGTCCTTCGCCCGCCGGGGGAAAAGCCGGACCGCGACCAGTTCCCGGTCGCGGCGGCGGTCTGGTGGTGGGCGCCCGGAGCTTCCTGGCCGGTCAGTTCTCCTGGCCCGGCTGTGGAGGGGGGAGCGTGGAGCGGCCGACAGCCGTGCCGCCCCCTGCGCAGTGGCAGCTCCTGGAGCCGGCGAGCCCTGGCCCGCCCATCCTGCCCGCCCCCGACCTCATGGGTGTTGGAAGCGCCGTCGCGACTCGAACACGAGGAGGATGCCCAGCAGTGTCAACTGGATGCCGGCGGTGCGGTCGGGCACGCCTGTGGGCGGGTTGTCGCTGACGTGCGAGCTCAGGCCATTGGGGCCGATCCCCTGGATGAAGGCGCTGGTATCGGCCACCAGTCCGCCCTTGCTGGTGCTGGCGGAGAGGAAGTCCACAGCCTGCAAATTGTTCCCGGCATTGGAAAGCTGAACGGTCAGCGTGTCCGAGCCATCGAAGCGTTTCGAGTCCGATCCCCCGGGACCAGTCGGAGAGCCCGCGCTCGTGGAGAAGGCGAAACTGACATCAAATCGGAGGGGACCGCTCTTGGTGGATGCCGGCATCTGAACGGTCGGCAAGGTAAACAGGCCGGACCGGCTGACCAGAGTGTACTTCAGGCCGCTGAGGAGGGCGTTGTCGTCGAGGTTAAACCACCACGCCGATACGAATTCCCCGGAGGGCATGCCGAGGGCGGTGAGGGTCAGATCCACCTTCCCGCTGCCGACGTCCGTGAACGTGGCGGAGAGCCACGGGGCCGTGCCGGGAGGCGTCGCGCCGGTATAGACCTGGTCGTAGTTGTAGGTGTAGGTGTTGGCGATCACCCGAGCGCCTGTCGTTGCCAACCCGAGCAGTCCCACCACGAGCAGGGCTCGCACCCCTCGAAGCATTTGGTGCTGGATCATGGGCAAAAAGGGTTAAACGTTGACTCGCGCCGCTTGTTCATGTGCCTCAAAACAAACGGTACATGCTGCCAATTAGGTTATAAGAGCAGACGCCGTGCCAGCAACGTCCCGCAGCGGGCATCGGGCGGCTGATATGCCTATAACCTGTTGGACATAAACAGGCAAGGCATCCACCAACGCGATGCTTCCCGACCCGGGCTCACCGCCCATGGGCCGAAAACTGTAAGGACCCCCGACGCATTTCAGACCGCTTTACTCCCGCGCGGACTAAGTTGGGCGACCCAAGTACCTGACTATTAGAGTTATACAGTTAACACTCGACTGTGATAACCATTGTAAAGAAATACGACGCCGCTCTTCCCGGCTGGCTTTCACATGCAGGCTGTTGACTGCCAACGGAATACGCCAGGGTCTGGGCGCCCTCCACCCCGGCTGTCCCCGGCTTGCCTGGCAGCCGCCACACCCCAGGCAACACCACCTGCTCCGCAACCTCCAGGCCCGGTATTAGTGATGTCGGGCTACCACCTGCTGGGTTTCCGCCAGCCAACGGAACTCCTGCTTGTCGATGGTCAGGACTCGCGGAAGGAACTCCACCACATGGCCGAAGAGTTCGAGGGTCACCGTGCCCGGCAGGAAGGTGGTGTCCAAGAACAGCACCCGCCCGAACGGGACTTTCCGTTGGGTGGGCTGGCTAAAGGCCAGCGTCTGGGGCGCCGGCATCGGCGGGACGGTTTCACCGGCGAACACCAGGGAATAGTGGACGACTCCGAGCCGGGGTTGTGCGACGGTGACGGACGGCACGCCATTGGATTGGGTGGCAAACGTGACCAGCCACGGCCCGCGTCGAACCCTGTAGCGCTCCAGTCCGTTGAAGAAGAGGACATAGAAGCCAAGCGCCAGGAGGAACGCCAGTCCCACGTGCCGTACCAGACCGTCCCGCGAAGAGAGGTCGCTCCGGTCCATCACCGTCGCGGCGGTGTCTCCCGGTGCTGAAAAGCCAGCGGGTTGCGCATCCCGCGACGGTGCCCAAGCGCCGCGGGCCTGTAAACGCCAAACGCCGCGGATACACCCCGTCGCGCGCGCCGCCCCCGGGCCAACTGGGGCGCGGCGAACGTTAACGTGTTTATGAATTGGGGCACTTAGGCTTGGCGGCCAACGGGCTTTGGGATTAGCTCGGCGGTGTGCGAGTGCGCTTTCTTCTCGGGCGGGCCGGCGCGGGCAAGACCTATCGCTGCTTGGAGGATATCCGGGGCGCGTTACGGCAGGCACCCGAGGGCCCGCCGCTGATTCTGCTGGCGCCCAAGCAGGCGACCTTCCAGCTCGAACGGCAGTTGCTGGCCGACCTCGAACTCCCCGGCTACGTGCGGCTCGAGATCCTCTCCTTCGAGCGGTTGGCCGAGTTCGTCCTCGCCCGGGCGCACGTCCCGGCGCCGCGCTTGCTCAACGAGGAGGGCCGGTTGATGGCGTTGCGCGCCCTGCTGGGGCGGGAACGCGACCGGTTGCGGCTCTTCCGGGCCACGGCGCGACTGCCCGGGTTCGCCCGGCAGCTCAGCAGCCTGCTCCGGGAGCTCCAGCAACACCAGTTCTCACCCGCGCGCCTGGAGCAACTACGCGCCCGGCTCCCACCAGCGTCCGCGTTGAGCGACAAACTCCACGATTTGGCGTGGGTGCTCCGCTCGTACCAGGCCTGGCTCGCCGCCCATCGGCTCGAGGACGCGGAGCGGCTGCTGGACTTGGCGGCTCAGACCCTCGCCCACCCAACCCAGGTCGCTCCCTCCCTTGACGCGAACCGCCTTCCCCTCCCGGACCCGTGCTTCGGCGGCGTGTGGCTCGATGGGTTTGCCGAAATGACGCCGCAGGAGGTCGGGCTGCTGGCGGCGTTGGTTCCGCGTTGCGCCGAAGCGACGCTTGCCTTTTGTCTCGCCGCTGAGCCTGGACAAAAGGACGACTGGCTCTCGACCTGGTCGTCGGTGAGCCGCACGTGCCGCCGGGTTCGGGACCAGCTTCAAGCGATGCCCGGCGTGGAGTTGAGCCTCGAGGTCCTGGGGCGCTCGGAGGGCCGGCATCGGTTCACGGCCAGCCCGGTGCTGGCGCACTTGGAAGCCCACTGGGATGCGCCACTGGCCTTTGTCCCAACACCCCCGCGGCCCGAGGTGCCAGGGGCGGCCGCTCCGCCGCCAACCCCGGGGGAAGCCGCACCCGATGACCTGCCGGTGCGGCTGGTCAATTGCGCCGACCCGGAGGCGGAGGCCGTTCGCGCCGCCCGCGAAATCCTCCGCTTCGTCCGGGATCAGCGGGGGCGATTCCGTGATACGGCGGTCTTGGTCCGCTCGCTCGACGTGTACCATGCGGTACTGCGGCGGGTCTTCACGCGTTACGGCATCCCGTTTTTTCTCGACCGGCGCGAGTCAGCCGCCCATCACCCGCTGGCGGAGTTGACGCGCTATGCCTTGCGCACCGTCGCCTTTGCCTGGGCCCGGGAAGACTGGTTCGGGGCGCTCAAGACCGGCCTCAGCGGGGCCGACGAGGAGGCGGTGGATCGGTTGGAGAATGAGGCGTTAGCGCGCGGCTGGTCGGGCAAGGCTTGGCTGGGAGAACTGTCGGTCGCCGACAACCCCGCCCTGGGCGCCTGGGTGGAGGCGCAGCGGCGGCAACTGGTGCTGCCCTTTCAGGCATTGGCCGACGGCTGGGCGGCGGAGGCTGGCCGGCCCACCGGGCGGCGCTTGGCGGCGGGGTTGCGCGCCCTCTGGCAACGACTCCAGGTCGAACGCCGGCTTGCGGCTTGGGCCGAGACTGACACCCCGGCCGCTGCCACCCACCTGACGGTCTGGGAATTGATGAACCAGTGGGTGGATAACCTCGAGTTGGCGTTTCAGGACGAACCGTTGTCGCTGGTCGAGTGGCTGCCGATCGTCGAGACCGGCTTGAGCAACCTGACCGTGGGGGCGATACCGCCGGCGTTGGACCAGGTCCTGTTGGGGGCCATTGACCGTTCCCGTAATCCCGACCTCCGGTTGGTCGTGGTGCTGGGCCTGAACGAGTCCGTGTTCCCGGCCAGCCCGCCGGCCGGCGACCTCCTCACGGAAGCGGAGCGGGAGACCCTCGCCGAGCTCGGGGTGGAGTTGGCGCCGGACCGGCGCGCGCGGGTCGGGCGCGAGCGGTTCTACGGCTACATCGCTTGCACCCGGGCCCGGCACCGCTTGGTCCTCACCTGCGCCCGGCGCGACCTGGCCGATCAGCCGCTCAACCTCTCCCCTTTTGTTGATCGTCTCCAACGGCTCCTCCCGGGCTTGGTGATCGAGGCCGAGCCTGCCCAGCGCGATTGGACAGAGGCGGAGCATGCGTGCGAGCTGCTGGCGCCCTACTGGCGGAGTCAACTTTCACCCCGGCCTTCTAGCGCGGCCGCTGGCTCGCCGTGGGAGCGGCTGGCCGGGTGTGTGGGCTTGGGTTCGGAGCTGCCGCCGCCGCCGCACCCCGCGCCCGCGGGGCGGCTCGCCCCATTCCTGGCGGAGGCGCTCTACGGCCCGGCTCTCCTTCACACTTCCGTCAGTCGCCTCGAACAGTTCGCCGCCTGTCCCTTCAAGTTCTTTGTCGCCTCCGGCCTCCGCGCCGAGGAGCGCCAGCGGTTCGAGGTCGATGCCCGCCGCCGCGGCAGTTTCCAGCACGAGGTCCTCTCCCGTTTCCACGCGGCGGTCCGCGCCGAAGGCCGACAATGGCGGGACTTGGCCCCCGCCGAGGCGCGGGCGCGCATCGCGCGATTGGCGGAGGAGGTCGCGGGCCAGTTTGGTGCCGGTCTTTTTCTGGCCGACGACCAGAGTGCCTTTACGGCACAGAGCCTGGGGGTGGCCCTCCAAGACTTCGTCGAGACCGTGATCGGCTGGATGCAAACGGCGTACCAATTCGAGCCCGCGGCGGTCGAGCTCCCCTTTGGCGGCCAGGCGGGCTTGTTGCCCGCGTGGGAATTGGACCTGGACGGCCGCCACCGCATGGCCTTCCGCGGGATCATCGATCGTGTCGATCTGGCGCCCGACCCGGCCACGGGCGGCGCCTTCTGCGTCGTGGTCGATTACAAGTCAAGCTCCCGGCTGGTGGACCCGCTGCTGCTGGAGCACGGCATTCAGCTTCAGTTGCCCGCCTACTTGGCGGTGCTGCGGCAAGTGCGCGACCCGCGTCCTGTCCTGGGCGTCGAGCGGCTGGTGCCCGCCGGGGTTTTCTACGTGAATCTGCGGGGCAAATGTGAACGGGGCGCTCACCGCGGCGAAGTTCTGGGACCGGGCGCCCAAGGGCGCCGGGCGGCCTATCAGCACCGGGGCCGGTTCGACACCCGGGTGTTGGCGCTACTGGACCGGCTCGCCGCCACCGGTGATCGCAGCGGCCAGTTTAGCTATCCTGTGGGTGGCCGGCCTCACAAATCCTACCGCGATCCGATGCCTTCCGCGGCGTTCAGCGCTCTCTTGGACCACGTCGAGCAGTTGCTCCGCCGCCTGGGCCGCGACATCTTCCAAGGGATCACCACCGTGGACCCTTATCTCAAGGGGGCCACCGAGTTGGCGTGTGACAAGTGCGACTTCCGCTCCATCTGCCGTATCGATCCCTGGACTCACCCCTATCGCCGATTGCGGCCGGCAGCAGCCACCGTCGCCGACCAAGCCCGCTGAACTGCCCGGGGGGGGCGGTCTGGCGGCGATCAGTTGCCCGAGACGTGGAATTGGACCGGCTGAAGCCCGCTCGGGTAGAGCGCAATACCCGGGGTGAAAATGCCGCGCGGGGCGCGGGAGCTGACGACCGGGTTCATGCTCGAGGCCTCGGCCATGTCGCCGGATTGGCCGAGCGGTTGGTGGGCCAGATCGATCGGCAAGGGCGCCACGGGCAACGGGCTGGCCATCACCCAGTGCTGGGCCGCCGAGCCGCTGGCCGCCGGCGCACCCTGTTCGGCGTAATTGGCCAAACTCAAACCCAGAAAATAGACCGCCACCACCGCCACGCCGAAAGCGCCGACCAAGGCCGGCTGCAACCCGAAGCCGGTCTGCCACCGCACCCACCACGGTTGCTGGGCGGTGGCTTCCAGGGCGATCAAGCGGGCCATCACGCGCTCGGGGAAGTCCTCGAAAAAGCCTGGCGGCGGCTGTTCATGCCGCTTAAAGGCCAGCAGCTTCTCAAGATCGTCGAACTCTTCCGGAGCCAAGCGCATTACCTATTTCAAAAAATCGGACAAATGGGCCTGCAACTGTTGGCGCGCGTAAAACAACCGCGAGCGGACGGTGCCGACGTTGCAATTCATGATCTTGCCGATCTCGTCGTGCGGCAGGCCCTGAATGTCATGCAACGTAACAACCATTCTATGCTCTTCCGACAGCTTCCGCAGGGCCACGTTCAATCTCTCCTGGAGCTCGGCCAGGTTGATCTCGCGGCGGGGGGTTTTGTCCGAAATGAGGGCAAGCAAGCCGGGGTCATGTTCGGCATTGGTGTCCAAATCGTTCAGGCTCAGGTGAATGCGATTCTTGCGTTGCTTGAGGAAGTTAATCGTCTTGTTCACCGCGATCCGATAAACCCAGGTGAAGAAGCTCGAGTCGCCTTTGAACGAGCGGAGGGCCTGGTAGGCCTTGATGAAGGTCTCTTGCGCCAGATCGTTGGCATCCTCATGGTTGGCGGTCATGTGATAGACCGTCGAGTAGATGCGCTCCTGGTAGCGACGGACCAACTGATCGTAGGCCTCCAGCTCCCCCTTTTGGGCGCGGGCGACCAGGAGGGGGTCGTCGGAAGGCGGTTTGGTCTCCGGCACCGGCGGTGGTTTTGGGTTCAGCGTGGCAATCATGGACGGCGCGGCCTTTAGGCACTAACCCCGAGTTTGTCGGTTTGTTGCGCCAGGAACCCCGCCAGCGCGGTGAGGGCACCGCGCCCGTCGCTTGCCGGCAGGACCGTCAGCGCCCGGGCCGCATCGCCGCAAAACCCGTGGATCACCTGACTGGATTCCTCCCGCGCCTCGAATTGGTCCAAGAGGGCGAGCAGCCGCGGCAACTGGCCGACCTTCCAATGCGCCACCATACGTTCGATCTCCCCGCGGGTTGGGGCATCCGCCCGCTCGAGGGCGACGATCAGCGGGAGCGTGAGCTTTCCGCTGGTCAGGTCCGTCCCCAGCGATTTACCGGCCATGTCCTCGCTGCCGAACACGTCCAGACAATCGTCGTACACCTGATAAGCGGTGCCCAGGGCCATGCCGTAGCCGCGCAGCGCTGCCCGCTCGTTTGCCGTCGAGCCGCTGAGCCACGCCCCCAGCTCGCACGAGAGGGCAAACAGCTCCGCCGTCTTCATCTTCAGCACCCGAAAGTACTCGCCGCGGCTGAGCTGGAACTGCCGTTGTCGTTGGGTTTGAAGAATTTCTCCCGAACAGACGGTTTTGGTCGCGCTGGCCACCGCTCGGCAGATGTCCGGGGTGGGGAAACTGGCGGCCAGTTGCAGGGCGTGGGCGAACAAGCAGTCGCCCACCAAAACCGAGATCGTGTTGCCGCAATGCGCGGCCAGTGTCGGGCGTCGGCGCCGGATTTGCGCCTCGTCCATGACATCATCGTGGACCAGGGTGGCCAGGTGGACGATCTCGATGATCGTGGCGACCTTGACCAAGTTATCGTTCACACCGCCCGTGGATTCCGCGCTGAGGGCCACTAAGGCCGGGCGCAACTGTTTGCCCTGGTTCGTCAGCGCGTAGCGCGCGTAGGCGGCGATTTCCGGCTCGAACTCCTCGACCTGTTCGGCCAGACGCTCCGCCACCGCCCGCAGGAACGGTTCAACCGGTTCCACCACCTGTCGCCAGGACGGCACCGGTTCCAACGGCAGCACAGGAACAGCCGCGGCACCCACGGCTTTAGACTCGGCAGCCAGCATGATGGGTTAGCTTAGGATTTGGCGCGGGCCAAGTCAAACCGTTAAACAAGACTGATCGGCGAGGCGCGGGCGGGGGTTCTGGGGCAAGGAAGGGCTTGACAGACACACTTTGTAGTGCAAAGTTACCCCATGCATCCTGAATGGGCGGCTGAAAACCTGCAGGTGATCCGAACCTTGATGGAGCGCTCCGCGATTTACCGGCGCGCCCTGACCCCGATGATGCTCCTGACGGGTGCCGTGGGAGCGGCCGCCGCCCTCGTGGGCGCCGGGCTGAACATCGACTCCCCGCAGGGGTTCTTGTGCTATTGGCTGGCCGTCAGCCTTGCCCCCCTGGTCGGCTGCTTTGTCCTGGTGCGCCGTCAGGCCCTGAAGGAGGCCGAACCGTTGTGGTCGCCTCCAGCGCGCCGAGTGGCGCAAGCGGTTTTGCCCCCGCTGGTGGCGGGGATGGTCGTCAGTTGCACCTTGCTGGTGCGCACCGGCCAGGGCGCGGATTTTCTCGGCCTAGGCCGGAAGATTGCCCTGAGCTGGGTGCCGGTCGGCTGGGTCATCCTCTACGGCTGTGCCATCCACGCGGCCGGGTTCTTCATGCCGCGTGGGATCAAGCTCTTCGGCTGGCTGTTCATCGCCGGCGGGTGTGGGGCCTTCGTCTTGAACCTGCCCGACGGCACGCAGGCGGCGCAGGCTCACGGTTTGATGGGGTTCTTCTTCGGCCTGCTCCACTTGGCCTACGGGGTTTACCTCTATTTCACCGAGAAGCAACCCGATGCGGCGTGAACCCAGAACCTTATCTCCAGCTCGACCGGGTGATCCACGAGAAGGGCCGGCTGCCGATCCTCTCCCTCTTGGCCGCCTCGCCGGAGCTCTC
>JAJXTA010000443.1 GCA_021784265.1 bacterium
GCAGGTCGCCGTCGAACTTCAGATGTGCGGCCAGGCCGTTGGTGACCGTTGTGGCCAAACCCACCCCCCCGGGCGCCATCACCAGCGTTGCCAGGAGCAGGAACACGGACTTAATCTTCATAAGGGATTCATTTTTCGTTCGGTATCGCGACCGAAGGGACAACGCCCCGAGCGGGCTCTTCGTGACCGCCGTTGCCCGAAGGAGCGCCCCACCCGGTCATTGGCTCATCAAGCAAGCCTCCAAAAAATAAGCAGCTTTCGTGCCGTCGCGGGGCTCTCGGGTGGGGAAACCGCGGAGAAAATGCGCGAGCCCGAGACCGCCGGGTACGGCCTTCCCGCCCCGGACCCAACACCCGCCGCGACGCCGGTCGGCGTCGGCCAGGCACAAAATCCTCTGCGCTGTGACATATCTCGCTAACGTGGCCACTCTTACAATTGGGCGCGGATTGTCAAGGCGGAAGGCGGCGCCGCCGCGGGGCGTTGACGCTCCGGCTCGGCAGCTCCGCCCGGCCCGCCGGGCTGCGGTGGGGCGCCAGGGGCGGTGGACGCGTCGCCGGGTTCACCACGGCCCGCGGGGCCGGCGGGGGCGACCCAGCTCGTGGTCCCCGTCCGGGAAGGGCCGCGGGGCCCCGGGGTGTAACCCCCCCGCGGCCCCGACCGTCTGGCTGGCCGTGGCTGCGTTGGCGCGTGGAACCCGAACGGGGCGCGGGGGTCGGGTGGACCTGGGGGTTATGGCACCAGATCCGGCGAGCGAGGCGTGGCGGTGTGGATGCGGATTTGGAAATAAGTATGAAACGTGCTGCTGGTATCGGACATGGGTCAGCCGGTTTGATGAGAGAGGTTAGGGCGTCCGCTGTGACGGCGAGCCGGGCGATGGCCCTGGGCGTGGGCCTGGGCTTGGCCCTGCGGGTGGGCGCGCAAACGCCGGTCGATGTGCTCACCTACCACAACGATCCGGCCCGGACCGGCCAGAACCTCCAGGAGACCACACTCACCCTCGCCAACGTCAACACCAACACCTTTGGGCGGCTGTTTTCCTATCCGGTGGACGGGTATGTCTATGCCCAGCCGCTCTGCCTTTCGGGAGTACCGGTCCCCGGCCAGGGTGTTCGGGACCTGGTTTTCGTGGCCACCGAGCACGACAGCGTCTATGCCTTCGACGCCGATGACGGGCAACGGGACGGCGGCGGGCCGGTGTGGCAGGACAGCTTCATCAATCCCGCGGCCGGGATCACCAGCGTGCCCGTCGCCGACGCGGGGATCACCGAGCCGGTCGAGCTGGGCATCACCGGCACGCCGGTGATCGACGCGGCCAGCGGCACCCTCTACGTGGTGACCCACACCAAGGAGGTCGTGGCCGGGCAAGCGACCTACCCCCACCGGCTGCACGCCCTGGATGTGGCCACCGGGGCCGAGAAGTTCGGCGGCCCGATGCTCATCAACGACGTCTCCGTCGCCCAGGTCGCGCCGCCGGGCAGCCCAGCCTTCGATCCGCTCTTTGACTTCCAGCGGCCGGGGCTGGCCCTGGTCGGCGGCCAGGTCTATGTGGCGTTCGCCTCGGCGGGGGACTTGGGCGCCTATCATGGGTGGGTGTTAGGCTTCGATGCGCATACCCTGCAACTGGCGCGGGTCTTCAACGACACCCCGACGGGTCAGGAGGGCGGCATCTGGATGAGCGGCGGGGCCCCGTCGGTGGACGCCCAGGGGAACCTGTATGTGATGACCGGCAACGGCTCGTTTGATGGCACCCAGGACTTTGGCGATAGCTTCATCAAACTGGGGACCACCGGGACCGATCTCGCGGTGCTGGATTACTTCACGCCCTATGACCAAGCCACGCTCGACGGGGAGGATGGCGACCTGGGCTCGGGCCTGCCCATGCTCCTCCCCGACGAGGTGGGCAGCACCCTGCATCCTCACCTGCTGGTGGGCTGTGGCAAGGAGGGAACGCTCTATCTGGTTGATCGCGACAACATGGGGCATTTCAACCCCACGGACGATTCGCAGATCGTGCAGTCCCTGCCGGACGTCATGCACGGGGTGTGGGGTAATCCGGCGTACTTCAACGGCTGGATCTATTACCAGGCGGCGGGTGATCCGCTGGAGGCCTTTGCCATCACGAACGCGTCCATCGATCCCACGCCGGTCTCGGTCAACACGAACAGCGTCTGGGGCTATCCCAACGGCACGCCGAGCATCTCGGCCAACGGCACCGCCAACGCCATCGTCTGGCTGCTGCAGACGGATACCTTTTACAAGCAGGCCCAGGCCATCCTCCACGCCTACAACGCCACCAACCTGCAGGAGGAACTCTATAACAGCGCCCAGGCCGGTGACCGGGACCAGCCGGGCTTGGCCCAGAAATTCTCCATTCCGGTGGTGGCCAACGGCAAGGTCTATGTCCCGGGCGGCTCGTTGCTGACGGTCTATGGCACGCTCACTGAACCCAGCTTCGTCGCCCAGCCCCGGGACCAAGTGGTGGCCGTCGGTGGGACGGTCACGCTGGCGGTGGGAGTCTCCGGCGCGCCACCCTTTACCTACCAGTGGCAGTTCGCGGGCGCGGACCTGCCGGAAGCGACCAACGCCACGCTCGTTCTGACCAACCTCACCCTGGATCAAGCCGGGATCTACAGCGTGCAGGTGGACAACCCGTATGGCGGCGCCTTGAGCGGCGCCGCCCAGGTGTTGGTGGTGCAACCGCCGACCTTGGCGATGGGACCCGACCAACGCATGGTCCTCACGGGTCCCGGCGGCTTCACCTGCCAGATCGAATCACGTGACGGGTGGGGTGCGGGCACGGACTGGGCGCCGCTGTTGCAAGTAACGGTTCCCGGCGAAATCCCCTCGCCCGACAATGGCCAGGTAACGTTCAGCGATCCGGCGCCCACCCCGGCGGTGCGGTTCTACCGCGCCGTGGTCTTGCCGCCCGCGCCGATGAGCGGCTTTTAAGGCCCCGCCGGATCGGGCTACGGGCCGGCGGCCTCACGCTCGAAGAGGGCGCCCGTTCCTGTTTGTGCCCGCGTCGGGCCCACGCTAGGGTGTGAGGGCGTGATGAACCGTGGTGTTATCCTGGCGCTCAGCCGGTGGGCGGCACTCTTGCTGGCGAGCCGCCTGCTCGCGGGCGCGACGAACGAAATCCCCGCGGGGACAACCAACGCCGCTGTCACGGCGGCGGGCCCGGGGCCGGCGGGGCCGGCCGACCCGCTCGCGGTGGAGTTGCGCCCCCTGCTCGAACAGGACGATGCCGCCCACGCGGAGGTGGACCGGTGGATCAAGGAGGACAATGCCTTCCGCCAGCAGGGCGCCAGCTTCGGGACGGGCAGCCTCAACGATCGCATCGACGCCCGGTTCGCGCCGGTGGTTCAGGGTTACGAGGAGTTCATACGCCGTCATCCCAACTACGCTCGCGCGCGTTTGGCGTATGGCAGCTTCTTGAGCGATGAGGGACGCGACTTCGATGCCATGGTGCAATGGGAGAAGGCGCGCGATCTGGACCCGACCAACCCCGCGCCGTGGAACAACCTAGGCAACTTCTATGGCCAGCACGGCCCCGCCCGCAAAGCCTTCGAGGACCTCGAGAAGGCCATTGCGCTCAAACCGACTGAGGGCCTCTATTACCGCAACTTGGCGGCCATCATCTTCGCCTACCGCCGCGAGGCGCGCGAGTATTATCAGTTGGCCGACGATCAGGCGGTCTGGCGCCGGACGCTGGGCTTGTATCGCCGGGCGCACCAGCTCGATCCAACGAACTTCCCCTTAGCCACGGATGTGGCGCAGATGTACTACTTCCTCAAGCCCGCGCCCGCCTCCGACCCCAAGGCTGGGGTGCAAGCCGAGGCGCAGTTCGTGGACCAAGCGATCGCGGCCTGGCAGGACGCCGAGAAGCTGGCCCACGACGAAAACGAACGCCAAGGCGTGTACCTCCACCTCGCCCGGGTCTGCTTGAGCCACGGGCGGTGCGCCGAGGCTCGGCGCTATCTGGGGAAGGTCACGTTGCCGGACTTCGCGGCGCTCACGGCC
>JAJXTA010000444.1 GCA_021784265.1 bacterium
CACGTGTGGTGCGGGGCCACCTATGGGGGCAAGAGCCTGCCGCCCGCCTCACCTCCGGTCCCCCCTGGGCTGCATTGGGACCTCTGGCTCGGGCCGGTGCCGCCCTGTCCCTATCATCCGGAATATCTGCCGACGACGTGGCGCAACTGGTGGGCCTTCGGCGGCGGGACGTTGGCGGACTTCGGCTGCCATTTCATGGACCTCCCGTTCTGGGCGCTGGGTCTGCGCTACCCGGAGGTGATCGAGGTGTTGGACGGTCCGCCGGTGCACCCGGAGTCCGTGCCGCCCTGGTTGATCGTCCGCTACCAGTACCCGGGGCGCGCGCCCACGCGCACGGGGGTGCGGCAGCCTCCGATCACCCTGACGTGGTACCACGGGGGCAAACAACCGCAGCTCCTGACGGACGAACAGGCCACTTATTTCAAGAGCGGGGTCCTCTTTGTGGGCGAGCAGGGCCGGCTGCTTGCCGACTACACCCGCCGGGTGCTGCTCCCCGAGGAGAGTTTCAAGGATTTCAAAGCACCCACGCCGTTTATCCCCGACTCCATCGGCCACCACAAGGAATGGATCGAGGCGATCCGTACGGGGGGCACGACCACCTGCCAATTCGGTTACTCCGGGCCGCTCACCGAAGCGGCGTTGTTGGGCAACGTGGCCTACCGGGTGGGCCAGCGGCTCGATTGGGACCACCAGAAGCTCCGCGTCCGCAACTGCCGCGCCGCCACGCCCTTCATCCAATACCAGTATCGGTCCGGGTGGAGGCTCTGAGGACGCCGCCGAGATGCGGTGCGGCGGGAGGGGCCGGAACCCGCCCCCGCCAGCTCACTTGGCCACGGGTTCACCCGCCTTTTCCCAAGCCCGGAACCCGCCATCGAGGTGGGCGATGGAGCGGAACCCCAGGTTGGTGAAGACCGTCAAGGACTTGGTGCTGCGGCCTCCGGTGGCGCAATGGACCAGATACTCTCGCTGCCGGTCCAAGCCGCCAAGGCGTTGGGCGAAACTCGGGGCGAGGAAGTCGATGTTCGTTGCCCCGGCGATATGGCCGCGGGCGAATTCCCCTGGGGTGCGGATATCCAGGACCAGCACTTGGCTGGAGGCCAGGAGTTGGCGGGCCGCGGCGGGGTCCACGTGGCGGATGGCGGTGGATTGGGGCGCGGTGGTCGCTTCCGTGGAGGGGGCTTGGTGGCAACCCAGGGCGGCGGTGAGGGCGGTGGCGAGAGCGGCCAGGAGCATCCAGCGATGATGAAACGTCATGCCGGTATTTAGAGACACTGGCTCCGAATGATCAACCTTAGGAATGCGTGTCAGTGCTGGGCGCGGCGGGGGGATCGGCCGGCGCCTCTTCGCCCACCCGCAGACATTCGTCCAGGCCCTGGCCGGCGTCCGGATGGTGGAACTCCTGCAGCTTGTGGCAGGTCGCTTGCAGGCGGCAGAGAAGGACTTGGGCCATCCGAGTGACCAGCGCTTGGCCGAAGGCCGGGTGGGCGCCCGCCAAGCCGCGCAAGGCCGCCCCATCAAAGGCGATGATTTCGGTCACGTCCGTCGAACGGGCGCCAAACTGCCAGCGGTACGGGGGGAAAAGCCAGGACCATCCGAGGGCCTCGCCGGCCGAGAGGATTTGCAACGTGGTCACCCCGTGGCCCGGAACAAACGTCTCCAGCGTCACCTGGCCGGACTGGACCAGGTACAGGTGATCGGCTTGGTGCCGCTCCTGGAAGATGGGATCGCCGACCCCAAACCGCAGCAGGCGGGCGTACCGGGTCAGCGGGGGAAGCAGGCGCGGGTCCAACCCCTGCCAAAACGGATGCGCGGCGACAGTGGTTTCAAGGGTCACCATGCCGCCAGCATACGGCGGGCGGGGCGGGCGGACTCGCCCTGGGTTGGCGATTGATTCGCATTTTTTGCCCTGCCCGGCCACGGGGGCGCGGGGTTCATTAATCTTTGCTCATAACATAGTCCATTAGCCAACCTCGCGAAAACTCCCGCGGCCGCTTCCCGGCCCGCCCGGTGGCTGAGCAAAGAATGCTAAGTCTTTCACAAATAGCGGGGAGCCGGGGGCGCGGCCCTCGGGCATCTTGCAGCCTGACAGTGATGCAGTCTGTCCACATCAACTCGGGACGCGGGCGACCCCGGCGGCGGCGCGGGGCGTCGGGCCGGCGGTCCCCGGGCGGCGCCGCCACGGCGGCGGCCATCAGGCTATGACCACCGGTCTCGAATCCACCTCGTCCCTGCGGCAGCGGGAGCCGGCCAGCTATCGCCCCACCTGGGAGACGGCCTTCGGCTACGCGCGCAACTTCCTTAACCACCGTTTTGTCTATGTGGTGGTGTCCCCTCGGGCCCACGGGTTGGCGATGGGAATCAACATGAATCCGGACAAGAAGTGCGACTTCGATTGCGTCTATTGCGAGGTCAATCGGGAGAGCCCGAGCCGGGACCAGGCGTTGGACGTGCCGGTGATGGTGGCGGAGCTCGAGCAGACGATGCAGATGGCGTTGGAGGGCAAACTGCGGCAATTGCCCCAGTTCCAGACGCTGCCCGCGGAGCTGCTCCAACTCCGGCACGTGGTCTTTAGCGGCGAGGGGGAGCCGACCCTGTGCCCGAACTTCCGCGAGGCCGTGGAAGCGGTGAGCCATTTGCGGGCTTTGGGCCGATTCCCGTTCTTCAAGCTGGTGCTGGCCACCAACGCCTCGGGGCTGGACCTGCCCCAGGTGCAGGCCGGCCTGCATTCCCTGACCCCGCGGGACGAAATCTGGACCAAGTTGGACGGCGGGACGCTGGATTACATCACGCGGATCGACCGGCCGCAGGTGCCGCTGGAGAAGGTGTTGGCAAATGTGTTGCTGGTGGCGCGGCAGCGCCCGGTGGTCATCCAAAGCCTCTTTCCGCGATTCAAGGGCGAGGAGCCCCCGCTCGAGGAGATCGAGGCCTTCGTCGAGCGACTCCGGGGGCTCAAGGAAGCGGGGGCGCAGATTTCCTTGGTCCAAATCTACTCGGCGTTGCGTCCCACCATGGACCCGGACTGCGGTCATCTGCCCCTCAAAACCCTGTCGCGCATCGCCCAGCGAGTGCGCGTGGGGACGGGCCTGCGGGTCGAGGTCTTTTAGGCCCGCCCGGCGGCGGCGGCCGATCGGAGCGTGCCGCGGTGGCGCGGCGGGACCGCTTGCCGTGCGTGTTGCGGCGATCGAGGTGCTAGAGCCGCCGATAGAGCAGCAGGGCGGAGCCGGGCCGGTGCGGGAGGGTCACGGGCAGGCCCTGACGGAGAAGCTCGGTGCCGGGCACCGCGGTCTGGCGCCGCGAATCCAGATCGGTGACTTGGTAGCGGGCCTGGGGATCGAGCTCGTGGAGCGGCAGCCCGGCCGCCTCATACGGGCTGTCGGGCCGACGTAATACCACCACGAGCCCCTGGCCGAGGTCCGGGCGATCCAGTTGGTAGGCCATCCAGATGTCGCGGGCCTGCGAGTACGCGGTCAAGGGATAGTAATCTCCGTAATAGAAACGGCGCAGCTCAAGGTACTGCGTCAAGGTGCGTTTGGCCCAGGCGAACGGGAAATCAGCGGGGATACTCTCCGAGGGGACGTCACCGGCGACCCACCAGTTGAGGCAGAGGGCGCTGCACATGCTGCTGCGGAATTCGTAATCATCGTTGGCCCGATCCTGGCTGGTAGCGCTCAGCGGCAGCCAGCTCAGCAGGCCATAGGAATGGCATTGATGGGCGATGGGGTCGCGGGGGCCGTCGGTGCGCCAAAAGGGGGTCGCGCGGCCGACCGTCTCCAAATCCAGGCGGCGGCCGCCGCTGGCGCAGTTGTCGATGATCAGGCCCGGATGCCGCGCCGCGAGCTCATCCCAGAAGGCGTAGAGCCCTTCGATGTGCCGGATTTCGCTGATCCCCTGGCGGTCCGGCGGGTCGGCGGCCTGCCAATAGGGCAGCGGTTCCATGTTGAAGTCTTGGCGGTAGCAACCGAGCCCGAATTCATCGACCTTCGCCGAGATGAACTCGGTCAGGAACTTGCGCGCC
>JAJXTA010000445.1 GCA_021784265.1 bacterium
GAGTCGGGACTAACCGGCGGGTTGCAGGTTCTCCCGACGTGTCGGGATGGAGCCAATTCTCGGTGTGGATCAGTGGGCAGACCCGCTCAATGGTGGAGTCCCGACGAGTCGGGATTGACCCTCAAAAACACCCATCGAACCGCAGATTACGCGGAAGAACACGGACGGAGGACGAGGTTGCCGGCGGGAGCGGGTTCGCCCCGAGGGAGCCGCGGGGGCCACCCCCGCCAGCGGACCCGCCCAAATGGAGGCGAAATCGTTTGACAAAGGCCGGGATGGTGTGTATATGCACATCATGACGACCGAATTGAATCTGTCGAGGCTGGAGAACTGCCTCTGCTTCAACCTGCGCTGGGTGACGCGCGTGGTGACGCGGTTCTATGACGCCGAGATGCGCCGGCGCGGGGTCCGCCCCACCCAAACGCCGATCTTGGGCGCCTTGCTGGCCAAGGACGGATGGCGCATGGCGGAACTCAGCGAATGGCTCGGAATGGACCGCACGACGCTGGTGCGAAACCTCCGCCCGTTGGAGCGGGAAGGTTTGGTTCGGTCCAGCGGTGGTGGCCGTGGAGGACAGGTCGAGTTGCGGCTCACCGAGGCGGGGAGAAGGACGTTGACCAAGACGCTGCCCGCGTGGCGCGCGGCCCAAGAGAAGGTGGTCGCAATCCTGGGCCCGGAACGCTGGTCGCGGGTAATCCGCGCTCTCGAACAGGTGGCGACGGACTTAGAGAAGCAATGAACGGAACGAAACATTTTTAGCCCCTAGAGTGTATATGCACAACCCCGTCTCCCAAACCACCGCGACTCCCCGGGCGTCGGCGCGACCACCGGCAAACGCGGCGCCTGCCCGCGAACGCTTGGACCCCACCCCGGGAGAGCCGCCCGCGAGCGACAGGCCCTTGGACGCCGCCTGGTTGCGCGCGTTATGTCTCAACGCCGGCGCCGACGATGCCGGGTTTGTCGAACTGGGCCGGGCGGGTTTAGCCGAGGAACGTCCCCACATTGCGCGGGCGTTTCCGCGCACCCGCAGCTTGATCAGCGTCGTCGTGCGCATGAACCGGGACAACGTCCGCAACCCAGCTCGTTCCGTCGCCAATGCCGAGTTCCACCATGCCGGCGACGAGGTCAACGTGGTGGCGCGCCGTATCACCGCCGGCTTGGAGCGCGCGGGAATTCACGCGTTGAATCCTCCCATGGGCTTTCCGATGGAAACCGACCGCTGGATGACGCAGCGTTTGTGGGTGGTCGGGCACAAGCCGGTGGCCGTCGCCGCCGGCATGGGCCGGCTGGGCATTCATCGCAACGTGATCCACCCGCGCTTTGGCAATTTCATTCTGCTGGGCACGATTCTGGTGGGGGCGGAGATCAGCGCCTATTCTCGGGAATTGGATTACAATCCTTGTTTGACCTGCAAACTGTGCGTGGCCGCCTGTCCCGTGGGGGCCATTGGCGCCGACGGCGCGTTCAATTTCTCCGCCTGCTACACGCACAACTACCGCGAGTTCATGGGCGGGTTCAATGACTGGGTCGAAACGGTCGCCGACAGCCGAAATGGTCGGGATTATCGGCGGCGCGTCCACGAGCCGGAAACCGTTTCGGTCTGGCAAAGCCTGAGTTTCGGCGCGAATTACAAAGCGGCCTACTGCCTCGCGGTTTGCCCCGCCGGTGAGGAGGTCATCGGCCAATACCTGAACTCGAAGAAGGAGTTTACCGAGGAGGTCGTGCGACCACTGCAAGCCAAGAACGAGCCGGTGTATGTCATTCCCGGCTCGGACGCGGAGGCGCACGTTCACAGACATTACCCGCACAAGACCGTCCGGCACGTTCGCAACTCGCTTCGTCCCCGCGGCATTCCCGCGCTCCTGGCCGGGATGAGCGCTTCGTTTCAACGTCAGGCCGCGGGGAGTTTGAACGCCACCTTCCATTTCACTTTCACCGGCCCGACGCGGACGGAGGCGACCGTCGCCATTCGCGGGGGAACGATCAAAGTGGAACCCGGCCTTAATGGGATCAGCCAGCTCCACGTCGTTGCTGACGCCGAAACCTGGCTCGGGTTTTTGGCGAAAGAACGGAATTTGCTCTGGGCGTTGATCACGCGAAAGGTCAGGATCAAAGGCAACCCCAAATGGTTGCTGGCATTCAAGCGCTGCTTCCCCACGTAGAGCGGGTCATTCCGCAAAGAGGCTTGCCGTGCCGACCACGGGGAGTATGGTCATCACGAACGCTAAAGCAGCGATAGTGATGAGAAAGCCTTGCGAAAGGATTTGTTATGTCCAATGTTAGTTCTGTTCCTTCAGGCGGACGCACCTCGCGCCGCCAGTTCCTCCGCACCACCGCCGTTGCCTCGGTGGGCGCGGTAGCGAGCTTGGACGTGAGCCGGAGCGCCTTCGCGGCCGGCAGCGACGTTCTGCGCGTCGGGATGATCGGCTGCGGCGGGCGCAACAGCGGGGCGGCCGCCCAGGCCCTGACCGCCGACCCCGGGGCGCGCCTGGTGGCGATGTGCGATATCTTCATGGACCGAGTGAAGACCAAGCGGGAAGAGATCAAGACCGCCCGCCCCAACCAAGTGATGGTCGATGACGACCACTGCTTTGTGGGGTTTCACAGCTACAAGCAGGTCATCGAGGCCGTGGATGTGGTGCTCATCGCCAACGCGGCCAAGTTCCATCCCCTCCACACCAAGGCCGCGGTCGAGGCCGGCAAGCACGTGTTCACCGAGAAGCCGCACGGGATCGATCCGGCCGGGCTGGCGTTGATGGAGGCGGCCTGTGAGCAGGCCAAGCAGAAGGGTGTGTGTGTCGCCTCCGGCCTCCATAGCCGGCACCACCCGGGCTACGCCGAGACCGTGCGCCGGGTCCAGGAGGGGGCGATCGGGGAAATCGTCTCCCTCGAGGAGAACTTCCTGCGCAGTCCCTACGGGGTGATCGGCCGCAAGGAGGGCTTGACCGAGCTGCAGTATCAGTGCAGCACCCAGTACCACTTCACCTGGCTCTCGGGCGACGACGTGGTGCAGTCCCTGGTCCACAACCTGGACCGCGCCAGTTGGGTGCTGCACGAGCAGGCCCCGGTTAAGTGCCACGGCTTGGGCGGGCGCTCGACCATGACCGAACCGATCTACGGCAACGTCTTCGACCATCACTCGGTCGTGTACGAATTCGCCAACGGGGTGCGGCTCTACGCCTTCTGCCGCACCACCACCGGCTGTTACGACGAGTCCTCCAGCATCATCCTGGGCGCCAAAGGGCGCGCCTCGGTCCTGGACTGCCGCATCTGGGGGGAGAACAAATGGCGCTGGCAGGGCCAGGCGGACCCGTACCAAATCGAGCACAACAAGCTCTTCGCCGCGATCCGCGCCGGCACCCCGGTCAACAACGGCGATTACATGGTGCGCAGCACCCGAATCGGGGTGATGGGCCAGCTTTCATGTTATACCGGCAAAGAAGTGACTTGGGAACAAATGCTGGCGTCCAACTTCCACTATCCGCCCAACCCGGCGGACTGCCACGACGAGATGGAGCCGCCCGTCAAGCCCGGCTCCGACGGCACCTACCCCGTGTACCTGCCGGGCCGCACCCAACTGATCTGATGAACCTTCGCCTCTGGAGGCCAGGGGTCTGGTGGTTGGCGGCGTCGTTGGCGGCCGCGGCGGCGCCGGCGCTCGCCCAGGAAACCAACCGCACCGTCCGGGTGCTGCTGGTCACGGGCATCGACTACCCCGGCCACCATTGGCGGGAAACCACGCCCGTGCTCAAGGGGTTATTGGAACACGACCCCCGCCTGGACGTGCGGGTGGTCGAAGACCCGGGGTTCCTGGATTCCGCCGAGCTGACCAACTACGCCGTGGTCCTCTTGCACTTCATGAATTGGGAGTGTTCCGCCCCGGGGCTGGCCGCCCGGGAGAACCTGCGGCGGTTCGTCGAGGGGGGCAAGGGCCTCATGCTTGTGCATTTCGCCTGCGGGGCCTGGCAGGACTGGCCCGAGTTTCGTCGGTTGGCGGGCCGGGTGTGGGACCC
>JAJXTA010000446.1 GCA_021784265.1 bacterium
CACCGCCGGGCTGCAGACCAAGCTCGAACAAGCCGGTGAGGTCCAGGCCGCGGCAGCCCGACAGGCCCGGCTCGAGCTGGCCGCCAGCCTGACCGAAGCGACCAAAGCCCTGCAACAGCGCTTCGAAGGGCTGGAACAGAAGACCGCCCAGCACCTGGACGGCATCCGGACCAACGTCGATGCCAAGCTCCAACTGATCAGCGACCAAGTCCAACAAAAGCTGGAAAAGAACATTCAGGAAGGCTTTACCCACTTTCGGGAGGTGCAGAAGCATTTGAGCGCCGCGGAGGAGCAGTTGCGCAACGTCGGTCAAGTGGGCCAGTCGATCAACGAGCTGAACACGCTGCTCAAATTACCCCACCTGCGAGGGAAATTCGGTGAAGCCGAATTGGGCCGGCTGTTGGCCGACTTCCTCCCCGCGGCCCTCTTCGTCGAGCAAGACGTGATTGTTCCCGGCTCGCGGGAAAGGGTGGACGCGGTGGTCAAGTTCCCGCAGTTCCGGCTCCCCATCGACAGCAAGTTCAACCGGGAACAGATCCTGCCCTTGTTTGAAACCACGGACCCGGCGGGGCTGGAGGCGGCGCGCCAGCAACTGGCGACCACCATTAAGCAACAGGCCCGGGACATCGCCGACAAGTACATCCATCCCGAGCATGGCACGACCGACCTCGCCCTGATGTTCCTGCCCAGCGAAACCATCTATTTCGAGGTCATCCGCAACGCCGAGCTCTGCGCGGCGGTCCATCGACTCAAGGTTTTCCCCGTCTCCCCGAACACGCTGGTGATCACCCTCCAATCCATCGCCATGAGTTTCCGCTACTACGAGTTCGCCAAGAACGTCGAGGGCACGCTCGAACAGATCAAGCTGGCCCAAGACGGTTTCGCCAAATTCCAGAAGCGGTTCGAGGAGGTGGGCCGGGGGTTGGAAAAGGTGCAGCAGGCCTACGGCACCGCCGCCGGACATCTGAGCCGTTATGCCAATCGAGTGGTCCGGTTGACGGGAGAACCCGTGCCCGAGGGAAGCCGCGAAGGCGAACCCGAGCTCCCCCTGGCGGACGCCGGCTCCAGCCTGGAACCCCGGGGAGAGTAACCCGAGGGGCTGAGTCGGGTTCGCTATCCGCCCGCCCGTTCCGGGGCCGGGAAGAGGCAGGCGCCCCGAACCGCACGCTGTCCCAACGCCTCCGGCTGCGGGGGGGGTGACTGGCTTGGGGGGGCCTTCCGACGGGCGACCTGGGGGGTGGTATTCGACCGCCGCCGCCGGGTTCTCGCCGCCGAAGTACCTGATACCCGGTGGGCAACGTGAAAAATTCTTGTTGTCAAGTCGGGGGGGTTTGCTATTTTGCGCCGCAAATGCACCGTTTTTTGGTGTGCGGGTAAACTGTTTTTACCCGGCAAGACGCATAACAAAAACGCAACACAGAGTCACAGTCAGTATCGCAGGAGGAACTCGAATGAAGTTTAATCAATGGACACTGGGGCTGGCCGCGGTCGGCGTGATCAGCCTCGCCTCAGCAGTACAGGCCGAGGAAGCGCAGCATCAGGTGATGACGGCGCTATCTTCCACGACCTTAAGTGGTTACGTGGATACCTCCGCCAGTTGGTGGTTTGGCAACCAGAACCCCACCGGGGGTGCCGCGGGCGGCGTGCTGCCCGGCCGGGCCTTCGATGGCGCCAACCGACAGGACGGCTTCAACTTGGACGTGGTGAAGGTCCAGTTGTCCAAGCCGCTGGATGAAGGGCAGTGGTCTGCCGGCTACAACGTCGGGCTGTTGTTCGGACCCGACGCCAACTTGCTCAACACCACCTCGACGTTGTTTGGCAACACGTCCGACTTTGCCATCGAAAATGCCAATGTCGTCGTCCGCGCCCCTGTGGGCAACGGCTTGGACATCACCATGGGCGTGTTCAACTCCCCCATCGGGTATGAATCGTTCGACGCGGTGGACGACCCGAACTTCAGCCGTTCCCTCGGTTATCAGTTGGAGCCGACGGTGTTGACCGGCGTGATGGCCAGCTATCGCTTCAACGACATCCTCAGTGTCAAGGGCGGTGTGGCCGACAACGCCATGACCGCGGGCACGGTCACGGGCAACGCGATCAACCAACGCTCGAACCTCGAATCCCTCAAGACCTACTTCGGTGAGTTCAGCCTGACCGCGCCTGACAGCATGGGCTTCCTCAAGGGCGCCGCCCTCTACGGCGGGATTATCGACAACGGCATGTCGAGCTTTGATTACGTGACCCGGTGGGCGCCAAGGAATGCGGCCGCGCCCACGGCGTCCAACAGCGTGAACCCGATCAACTTCTATGCCGGCGCCACCGTGCCGACCCCGTTGACCGGACTGACCCTGGGGGCCGCCTACGACTACCGGGCCAGTGGCCTCTATAACTACTCCTACGAGAACGACATCGCCGGCTACTTGGTCTATCAATGCACCGAGAAGCTCAAATTCGCGGACCGCGTCGAGTATGCCACAGGCAGCGCGGGCGCGTGGACGGTGATGCCCGAGGGCTACGGCGGGCTCCCGGCGCAGCCGGGCTCGGCCACCGACAACGTGCGGATCTTCTCGAACACCGCCACCGTCGATTACTCGCTCTGGGCCAACGTCATCACCCGCGCCGAGGTGCGCTGGGATCACAGTTTGACCGGCCAGAACATCTACGGCGCCCCGAACGCCTTTGGTGGCGCTAACGAGCGCAACGCCCTCACGTTGGCGTTGAACGTGATCTACAAGTTCTAGGTTCTTTCGCTTCGCGAAGAAACTCCTTCAACCCCTTCCGGCACGCCGGAAGGGGTTTTCCATTGCTGGGGCCCGAGCGTGGACCAGGGCGGGCGTGGGGTGTGGGGGTGGGGTGGAGAGCGATTCAAGGAGCGGGACCCGGGTGAGTGACCCGCCGAGCGATCGGTCTTGGCGGCCGTGGGGCAGGGGACAGCGTGCGCGGTGGGCAGGGAGGTGAGGCGAGCGCCGGATCTCTGTGGGGCGGGAGGAGCGCTCGGAGGCACGCTTGAGTTCCGCTGGTTCTCCTGGCTGCACACTGGTCTTGTTCACCCAGCCCGCGGCCCTTTGCCCGCGGCCGGTGCTGGCGGCGGAGGGCGCCTCCCCTTCTGCCGCCGGCGGTTTCTAAGGCGGGTCGGAGCCGTCGGGCGCCGGCTGGCCCGCCACCGAACCAAACGGCCTCCCACCCACGAAGAAACTGATTATTTAAGGTTGAAGGATAAGGCGCCTTTGTGTTTAATGATGGTTGGCTTGGATGGGGACAGCAAGCGTGGTGACTTTTGCGCTCGCTGCGCAAAAGAGGGCTCCCTCCAGACGTCAGCGGAAGCGGGTGGTGTTGCATAACATGTTGATCTAAAGGTAAATACAATTCTTATTCCGACTTGGCACAAGGTCTGCTCTGAGCCTGCCAGTTTTCGGGTCGGCCGGATTTTAGATTTTGCGGTCGCTGCCTTCCTGAGGCTGGCGGCGCCGCAAATCAGCTCCAAGACTCACCTGCGAGGTCTTGGAGCTCCTTTGTCAAACAACCCAAACAAGCAACCAATGAAAACCCTTAACGTGAAGCTCAACCCCTGGACGGTGGCCTTGGTGACGGCGGGTGTCGTCAGCTTGGCCGCCACCGCGCAAGCCGAGGAGGCGCAGCAGCACCAAGTGCTGACGGCTCTCTCCTCGACGACTCTCAGCGGCTATGTCGATACCTCGGCCATCTGGATGTTCGGCCGCGGCAACACCGTGGTCGGGCGCAGCTTTGACGGCCCCGCCAAACAGGACGGCTTTAACTTGGACGTGATTAACGTGACCATCGAGAAGCCGCTGGACGAGACGGCGTGGTCGGCAGGCTACCGCGCCGAGCTGCTCTTCGGCCCGGACGCGAACGCCTTGGGGGAGACCTCCACGGGGTTCTCGACGTCGGACTTCGCGATCAAGGAGGCCTATGTGGACGTGCACGCCCCGCTGGGCAACGGGTTGATCATCAAGATGGGCGTGTGGAGCGCCCTGATGGGCTACGAGGT
>JAJXTA010000447.1 GCA_021784265.1 bacterium
AACCGCCTTAAGCCCACTGGGCCGATGTGGGGTGATACGCATCACCCGGTGCTGAGCCAAACCGACGGACGTTATGACGGGCGCTGGCTCTGGATCAACGACAAGGCGAATAGCCGGGTGGCAAAGGTGGACCTTCGCACCTTCGAGACGGCGGCCATCGCTCGCATCCCGAATCTGCAGGGCGCCCACGGTCTCGCCCTCTACCTGCCCTCGGGCAAGTACCTCGTGGTCAACGGCGAGTTGGAGCACGACTTCGTCAACGACTCGACCGATCCCGCGGCCTACCGTTCGGTGATCGCGTTTGTGGAGGCCCAGACCCTCCAGACCAAGTTCGAGGTGATGATCGTCGGGAACGCCGACATCGCCAGTTCGGGTAAAGACGGACGCTACGTCTTTTCGACGATGTATAACACCGAGAACGCTGTCAGCAGCGAGGGGATGATCGAGCGCGACCGGGATGCGGTGGCCGCCATCGACGTGCCCCGGGCCGAGCAGGCGGTGGCGTCCGGCCTGGGTCCGCCGATCCACGGCGTCCCCGTGCTCGATCCCGCGCGCGTCCCGGGGGTGCTGACGCTGATTCCGGCGCCCAAGAATCCCCACGGCTGCAATGTGACCCCCGACGGCAACTACGTCATGGCCAGCGGCAAGCTCTCCCCGACAGTCACCATTATCGACGCTCACACCCTCAAGGTCCTGGCCGAACCCGAGGTGGGGTTGGGGCCGCTGCACACCACCTTCGACGGGCGGGGCAACGCCTACACCTCGCTCTTCATCGACTCGCAGATTGTGAAATGGAACATCGCCAAGGCTCTCAAAGGCGATCCCACCTACCTCGTGGATCGAGTCGATGTGCACTATAACGTCGGCCACACTAAGGCCGCCGGAGCCGATACCAGCCATCCCAGCGGGGACTGGCTGATCTCCCTGAACAAGCTTAGCAAGGGGATGTACCTGCCCGTGGGGCCCGCCATGCCTGAGTCCCAGGAACTGATCGATATCTCGGGCCAAAAGATGCACGTCGTGGCCGCGTTCCCGTCGCCCTCGGAACCGCACGACGCGGTGTTCCTTTCGCGGCAGGTCCTGGCCGACAAGGTGGCGCAGACCTATGAGCCCGTCGCGAGCGCGACCAAGCTCGGTGAGGAACGCATCGTCCGCCAGGGCGCCCAAGTGGAGGTTTACATGACGTGCATTCGGTCGAAGTTCGTGCCCGAGCAGTTCGAGGTGCATACTGGAGATCACGTCACCCTGCACCTGACCAACGTCGAGACGGTGCGCGACATGACCCACGGGTTCGCCCTGTCCGACCACGGGATCAACATCGCGGTGGATCCCGGCCAGACCCAGGTGGTGCCGTTTGTCGCCGGGAAGCCGGGGACTTACTGGTATTACTGCACCTGGTTCTGCTCGGCGCTCCACTTGGAAATGCGCGGGCGGATGTTGGTCAAAGGCCCCGCTGAGGCGGTGAGCGACCGCATCAATCCCGCCGGCCCGGCGGCGCGTGCGCCGGGCAACACCACTCCGGCTGTCTCTTATGAATAGCCTTTCGCCGACAACCCGACGGAGCGTGACCTTAGCGTTGGTGGCTGGGGGGCTGCTGGTTGGCAGTCTGCGACTGCCCTTGTGGCATCTCCGGATGCAAGCCCCGCAGTATGGGGGCCGGGAAGCACTGGAGGTCCGGGTTTACCCCGGGGCGTTGCGGGGTAACCTGAGCGAGATCAAGGTGCTCAACCAGTACATCGGGGTGAGGATCCCCGACCGGCTTCCGCAGAACCGGTGGTTGCCGACGGTATTCGGGCTGACGGCGCTCGTGGGCGTGGCTAGCGGTTGGCTGCCGGGCCGGGCGCGGCCGTGGGCGGCGGGCAGCGCCGCGGTCCTGTTGGCGGGGGCAGTGCTCGCCGCCGCCGTTCAAGCGCAGTGGCAGATGCGGCAGATTGGCCACGACCGCGACCACCACGCCGCGTTGGTCGGCATCCAGGATTTCACCCCGCCGCTCCTGGGCCATCTCAAGCTCGCGAATTTTGAGCTCTCGTCCGGGTTGGGACTCGGGTCTGGCTTCATAGGGGTGGCGTTTGGACTCTACGTTGGGGTGATGCTCAGCGGTCAATCACGTCCGCGCGAGGCGGGGGCGGTGATGAGCCGGTTGGAGGCCGCTCCCGCGCCATCGCCTCACCAGCTCGAGGTCGGCCGATGAAGGCCACCCGCCTGCTGTTGGTCTGCGGCGTTGTCCTCCTCGGGGCGGTTTTCTTCGTTGGCATCTACGTCATCCCCCGGGTCCAATCCGGCAGCCCGCGCACCGCCCGGCAGACAGATGCGGCGCGGGTGCCCTTGTCCGATCTCTACGTGGATGTGACGTACGCGACGCCGGAGTTCGTGCGGCGGGTGAAGCTGGAACCGTTCCTGCGCCGCTATCAAGGTCGGACCCAACCGTTCCTGGTGGGGCTCAACACCCATGTGGGATCGCTGGAACACTTGCGTTTGGAGGGGCGCGTAGAGTTGGAGGACGACCAGGGTGAACGCTATCCGGCCTTGGGGGCGCCCGTGGTGGTCAGCGAGCACCACAACCTCTATCTGGTCGCGTTCCCGTTGCTGGACAACCACGGCCAGCCGATTTTCGGCCCCACCCGCGACCAGGTCCGGCTGATCTTCACTCACGTGGGAGCTACGGCCCAACGGGTGTTCACCTGGAAACTGCCCGTGATCGAGCCGGTCCCGGCTCGCACGCTAGCCAACACCTTGATGTTGGGCCTTGGGGTGGTGGGCGCCCTGATGGTGATTCTCAGCCCGTGCGCACTGGAGCTGACCACCTACTACACCGGCATTATCGCCGGCGTCGTCAGCTCCGCTGCTCTGGCCGAGCGGACCAGTCGATGGCCAGCGTCCGTGCGACGGCGGATTCTGGCCAATCTCGGCGGTTTCGTCGGGGGCTTCACCCTCCTCTACGTTCTGAGCGGGGCCACGGTCGCGTCGCTCGGTCACTCCCTCATCAACGGGGAAGGCACGCTCCGTCCCCTCATCGATGCCATCTGCGGCCCGAACCCCAATGGTCCGGTGCCGGCCCGGTTGCAGCAGGTAATCAATGGCTCCGCCGCTCGGGCTTCGGCCACGGCACCGCCGCCGGCTCCCCACGAGCACGCCGGGCGGCTTGGACGCTGGGGCCGTTACGCCAATTGGCTCGGGGCGGCATTCTTGGCTTTCTTCGCCTTGAAGGCTCTCGGATGGGCGCCGCGGAGCAATATCTGCATGGTGTGGCTGGGGCGCTGGGGGCGCGGGTTACGCGGGGCGTTGGCTTGGGTAGTCGCCTGGGTGTCGCCGGCGCGGGCCGAAGTGATTCGGCGCCCCTGCGTGAGTCTGCGGCAACCGGCCAACCTGACGCCCCTGAACTCGTTTTGCGCGGGGTTGGGGCTGTCGGTGAGCTGTCTCACCTGCATGGGCGGGGCCATCCTCTATCCGCTGCTGATCTTCGTGGGGACCTCGAAGTGGTATTGGGGGGCGATGATTCTGGGAACCTATTCGCTGGCGCTGGCCGTGCCGATGGCCGCCATCGCGGTGGCGGTCGGGGATTTCGCCTGGAAATACGCGCGACACACCTGGCTCCTGCGGGGGCTGCAATGGACCAGTGCGGTCATTATGCTGGCGGTGGCGGTCCTGGTTGCTTTCGAGCATACCCGCTTCATTAACACGGTGGTTTTCGGCCTCCTCAGCACGCTGGGGGGCCAGGGGCTGCCGGCGGTGGCGTGGCTATGAAGGCCTGCTGGCTCCTGGTCTTGGGGTGGGCTTGGTGTTGCCCGGCCGCGATGCGGGAGGTGGGCGAGTCCCTCGCGGCGGCAATGGCCGCGGCCCAGCCGGGGGACACGATCCTGATTGCCGGACCGCGGGTTTTCCACGAGCACTTGGTCGTAACCAAACCCCTGCTGCTTCTGGGCACCAATGCCCCGGTGATTGACGGCGACGGCGTCGGCACGCCCCTCCTCCTTCGCGCCGGCGGCGCGGCCGTGAGGGGCGTGATCGT
>JAJXTA010000448.1 GCA_021784265.1 bacterium
CGCGCTCACGGTGAGGACCACGGTCTTGGCCGGTTCTCCTTCCACGTCGTTGGTTGCGTCCAGAGGCGTGACGGTGACCGGCGCGGCGCCGGCCCCGGCCGGGATGGTGACCGCTCCGGACAACTGCCGGTAGTCCACCCCGTTGGTGGCGGTGCCGCTCAGGGTGTAGCTGACGGTCAAGGCGGCGGCGGTGCTCCCGGTGCGGCTCACGGTGAACTGGCCCAGTTGGGAGCCGGTCTCGGTGGCGTGGGGCTGGTTAGCCACGACGGTGACCGTGGGCGGGGTAGGCGGGGTGGTCCCGCCCAGTGCCTTGAACAGGTTTAGCCGTCCCCCCGTCACGCATTTGCCGGCCAAGCTGGGGAGGGGGTCGGTATCGGCCAGGATCCGGCTGATGAGCTGCTGATGCGTTTCGTTCGGAAAATGGGCGCGCAGGATCGCGCAGGCGCCCGAGACGTGAGCGCAACTGAACGAGGTCCCGTCCATGTAGGAATAGTCGCTGTCGGAAGCATTGCCACAGGAAAAGATCGCCGCGCCCGGGGCCGCCAGGTCCACATTGGTGGCGCCGTAGTTGGACCACGACGGCATGTCGTCGGTGCGGGTGGTTGCCGCCACGGCGATGACGTTGTCGAGGTCGCGGTAGCTCGCCGGATAGACTGGGGTGGTGTCGTTGTTGCCGGCGGAGTTACCGGCTGCGGCGACGAAGATGATGTCGGCGTCGCGCGCGGCGGCGATGGCGTCGTGGAGGGCTTGGGAGGTGAAGGTGGGGCCGCCCCAACTGGCGTTGATGACCGCCGCGCCGTGGGCACGGGCATAATCGATACACGCCACCGCATCCGAGACTGAGCCGTTGCCTTGGGCGTCGAGGAATTTGCAGGCCATGAGCCGCGTCTGCCAGGCGACGCCCACGACGCCGACGCTGTTGTTGCCGACGGCCCCGATGACCCCCGCGACGTGGCTCCCGTGGCCGTAATCATCATTGGGATCGTTCGAGTGGGCGATGGTATTGGTGCCGTGCGCCCCGGTGGCGGGGTCTGTCCACATGTTGGCCGCCAAATCTTCATGGGTGTAACGAATGCCGGTGTCGATGACGGCCACGACCACGTTGGAAGCCAGGTGTTGGACATCCCAGGCGTCGGGTGCGTCGATGTCGGCGCCCGCCTTGCCTCCATAGATGCCGGTGTTGTGCAGGCCCCAGAGCGAACCGTCATTGTAGCGGAAGTCGTTCGGGGTGAGGAACGGGTGGACGAGGTAGTCCCGTTCGGCGTAGATCACCAGCCCGCTTTGGAGGAAGGTGGTCAAGGCATCGTCCAAAGAGAGGGTGACCGGCACCTGCAGCACCATCAAGTTGCCGATGGCCGGGTAGGCGGCCAGGACCGAGGTCCCCAACAGCAAGTTGAGGGCGGTCAAGTCCGCGCCCGGCTTCGGTTTGACCAGGAGCCGATCGGGGCGGAACAAGCTCGCACTCAGCGCCCCGCCCGTGGGCAGGGCCACGGCTCGGTAATACCGGTGAGGGAACTGCGCGGCGTCGGTAAACGAGAAGAGCCCATCGAGCGTCGTGGCATTCGTGGCCAGCGGCACCCAGGTGGTGGCATCGGTGGAACCCTGGACCACGTAGGTCGCCGCGGGCTGGCCGGCCACCAGGAGGTTCAGCCCATCCCGGAGCCCGGCCTGCTGCTCACCCGGGTCCACACTGAGGCGCGCCGGGACGAGGGCGGTGGGCGGCGGATTTGTGCCGGCCGCCGCCCCCGGTGACTGGGCCGCGACGGTTTGGGTGGCCCAGGCCAGGAGCCCGAGGGCAGGTCCCCCGATCAGGGCCCGCCACCGGCGCGGTCCGGGGCGGGCAACGATCCGGCGGAGCGCGCCAGGCAGAGGGAGGCGAACTGAGGCTAAAGCATTCATAGGCATGAAGAGAAGGGAGTTACCCGCGCGCCTCGTGTTGGACTGGGCGCCCGGGCTTGGTCGGTCGCACGCGGGCCGATTTACGATTAGTCGGCTATACGCCATACGCTAGTGTCTCTTATATCACTGATGAACACGGCCCGCCGGTGGGTGAAACCCGAACCTGCCCGCGGAAGCTACCCCACGCCCGCGGGACCCCGGCGCGCCCACCCCCAACGCGAAACCCCCAGAAAACCGGCGGAGGCCGGCTTCCTGGGGGCGAGCGGACAGGCGGCGAGGGGGGACGGGGTGTGATGGCTGGTAACCTCGAGGGCCCCAGCCGCACCCTCAGCCGCCTGGACCGCTAAGGCTCGCTGCGGGGTCGCGGCGCGGCCAGCTCGATGGTGCCGCCCCCCAACGCCCCGCCGGCTTGATAGCCGCTGGAGAGGGAGATGGCGAAGCTGTCACTGTTGGTTGGACTGTTGTCATCGTCCAAGACATTGACGGTGGCGGAGGTGGTGGGGCTGCCGCTCCCGACCGTGAAGGTGATCTGGCGAGTTCCGTTGGTGCTCACCGTGTAGGCGCTCACGGTGGTGGACCGCACGGCCATACCGGTGTGCTCATCGGCATAGTCCAACCAGCCCCACACATGTCCCTGCTGAATCCCGGCGTGCAGGGCGAACGTGCCCTTGTCGCTGCTGGGTGTGTTGGTGATCCACCCGGCCCCGAGGACGCTGTCGAACTCGGGCGGCGGGGGCGCCGGTGCGCCGAGCTGCAGGCCGGCGCTCAGCTCACCCAACCGGGCGTCCAGTCCGCCGTCCAGGACCAGATGCAAGCCGACGACGTCAATCGTCGTCTGGTTGTTGGTCTGGTTGACCGTTTGTTCGTTGATGACCAGGTGCCAATCGGTGTTGGTCAACGTCTGATTGATCTCGCCGGTGACGGTGACGGGCTGTCCATCGATGGCGAGGCCCTCGAGCCGCGTCCACGCGGTCGCGACCACGCCGTTGGTGCCCGGCGCCGGCAGCGGCAACCCGCCGGGTCGCCAGCCGGGGATCATGGGATTGCCCGCGCCGGGAGGATGGAAGCCGGGTCTGCCGCCCCTGAAGGGTGGCAGTGTCCAGGGTGGCCGGCGCCCGAGGCGAGAGGCCGGAAGCCGGCCCGGCAGATCACCGAGCGGTGGCTGATCGTCCATTTCCTCCTGCCGCCGCACCATCGCCTCGACACGGATGACTGCGGCGGTGATCGTGTGCGACGCGCCGGCCGCGGTCACAAACGACAGACTCAACCCGGTTGCCGTCGCACCGGAGCGCACCTGGAGCCCACGACCCTCGGTGCGCGCGTCCGCGCTTTCGAGCTGCAGACTTCCGTTTTGGACATTCGTCGCCCCGACACTTACCGCCAACCGCCCGCCGGTGGCGGGGAGCGGACCGGTATCGGCGATCAGGACGTCGTTGCTGCCGGGGCGATGGGCGTCGGTCACATCGACGCCCGTGGCTTGGCCGCTGAAGGCGGCCCCGAGAGCGGGCGCATCGCCTTGGTCATCGGCGCCCCGCACCATCGGATCATGGATCCAGCCCCACCAGACCAGTCCGCTGGCCAGCCCGCCTGCCAGCAACCGTCCCCAAACTTCACGCGTTGTTTTCATAGTTACCTTTCGTTCATTGGTTGGTCTTCACTTGCGCGGTAAGCCATGAGCCGACCACGCGCACACCACCATAGGTCGAGGCCACCAGCGGGCTAGGCGGGTGAACACCGGGAAAGGAGGCCCCCCGACTGGGTAGTGGGATGGGGTCGAACCCTACGCCGGGATAGGGCGGCCCACCGCGCACGGGGCAGGGTGCCGCAGGAGGCTGGCATAAACCTGGAGCGTCGCCGCCGCGGCGGCGTCCCAGTCAAAACGCCGCGCCCGCGCCAGGCCCGCCACGCGCAGCCGGTCCGCCAGGGTGACATCGGAGGCCAGGCGCCGCATCTGGCGGGTGATGGCTTCCACGTCGGTCGGGTCGGCGGTCAGCGCGTCTTCGCCCACGACCTCCGCGAGGGCGCCACGGGTCGAGCAGAGCACCGGGCACCCGCAGGCCATCGCCTCGACGACCGGCAAGCCGAACCCCTCGTAGAGGGAGGGGTAC
>JAJXTA010000449.1 GCA_021784265.1 bacterium
CCACCTTGCGGAGCTTGAGGCCGTTGGGCCGCACGCGCTCATCGAGCACACGCCCCACCGGGTCGGGCAAGGCCGCGACTTCGCGCAGTCCGCGGGCCACGGCGGCGATGCGTTTGGCGTCGAGCCGGAGGCGGTCCAGCATCGCGCCGGAGAGGCCGGCCGCGGTCCCGGCGGCTAGGTCTTGGGTGTTGGCTTCCAGGAGCCGCGGCGTCTCGGCCTCGAGGGCGTCGGCCATGGCCAGCAGACAGGCGTTCTTATCCGTGGTCGAAAGCTTGGCTAGTTCATGCGCCGCCGCCTTGGCCTGCCGCCCCAACCACGCCATCTCTTCCGTGATCGTCATGGACCGAGGTTACCGGCGGGCGGCGGGGGGCAAAAGCGCGAAATATGCCCTGGCTGGCGGCAAACGCGGGCGAACCAGGAGCGGCGCGGACAGGCGGGCGGTCGTCGCGTGCCAACCAGGGCCGCGGCTCGAGACCACCGGCGTGGCGGCAACGCCCATGCTTCGCGGGACGGCGACACAAGCGCCGCTGGGGTGGAATCACCGCCCGACACTCCACCCGCCGCACGCGCCGCGCCGCTTACGCGGGGCGCCCTGTTCCCGAGGTCTCAGGCGGCCGCCTGCCCCGACCAATCTCCCAACCGGATGTACTCCCGGACCTTCCGCCGCTCGTAGCGATGCTTCTTGGGCTTGCCCGGACGATCGTCCACTTGGCGGAAGGGATGCTTTGGGTTCTTGATGGCATCGGAGATCGTGTCGAGGGTTTTGGTCATAGCTTCTTCACCTTTCGTGAACGGGAGCGAGGGAGCAGGCAACCCCCAGCAGCCGGGAGGCACTGGTGCGCTGTCGTTGAGCGCGGGTCTCATGCCGATTACTCTATTCGTGGGTATGGACCACACCACGTTAGACACGTTCAAAGTATAGAGTGTGTTTTTTGAAAAGTCTAGGCAAAAAATGGTAACCGCGCGTGGCGGGGCGGCCGGATGCCGGGTCCTTTCACGCTGCCTCGGGTCTGGACGGGACGCGAGATTGCCGTAAGACTCGCCCCACATGACACCGGACCCCACACCACCTCAGGCTTCGGCGGCGCCCGCGCGCACCGGCGGCTCGAATCTGCCTCGGCGCCATTTTCTCGCCGGGCTCGGCTTGGGCGCGGCCGGCGCCTTTGTGGCCGGCCTGCCGGCCGTTGCCGGCCCTTTCGAGTCGGCGGAGTTTGAGCGGCTCGTTCCCGCGGACAAGAAGTTGGCGCCGGACTGGATCCGCTCCTTGTTCGCCCGGGGGGAGCCCACAGTCTATCGCGGCGCCGAGCTGGAACATATTGGGATGCCTGTGGGTGGGCTGTGCGCGGGGCAGCTTTATCTGGGCGGCGACGGCAAACTGTGGCTGTGGGACGTGTTCAACCAACCGCCGCCGCCGGACTTCGGCTCGGGCGCCGGACCGTTTTATGCCCATCCGCTGCCGCCCAAGTCGCCGATCAGCCAAGGGTTCGCCCTCCGGATCCGCACCCAGGACCGCACCGAGGTCCGGCCTCTGGACCGGGCTGGGTTCAAGGAGATCACGTTTCGGGGCCAATATCCGATGGGATTCGTGGAGTACCAGGACCCCGCGGCGCCTGTGACCGTGGGCTTGGAGGCGTTTTCACCCTTCATTCCGTTGGACATCGACAACTCGAGTCTGCCGGCCACGGTCATGCAGTTTACGGTGCGCAATGTCTCGCGCGAAACGGTGAGCGTTGAGGTGGCGGGCTGGCTGGAGAACGCCGTCTGCCTGGGCGGTGGGGCCGGGGACGGCCAGCGGCGAAACCGAATCCGCCGAGAACGCGGTTTGTTGATGCTGCATTGCACGGCGGAAGCGGCCCCGCCGGCGACGCACCGCCAGCAACGCCCGGATATCGTCTTCGACGACTTCGAGAGCCCCAGCTACGCCGGATGGACGGCCACAGGCACTGCCTTTGGTGACGGCCCGGTCGAGCAGGCGCGCATGCCGGCGTATCAGGGCGACGTGGGGGCGCACGGGAAGCGGTTAGTGAACAGTCACAATACCCGTCACGGTGAGGACGTGGTGGCGGGCGACGCCCACGTTGGCACGCTGACCAGCCGCCCCTTTCGCATCGAACGGAATTACATCACGTTTCTGATCGGCGGCGGTGCTCATCCGGGCCAAACTTGCATCAACCTGCGGATCGCGGGGCGGGTGGTCGCGTCGGCCACCGGTGCCAACGACAATCGCCTGCGGCCGCACAGCTTCGACGTGCGCCAATGGGGGGGGCAAAGCGCGCAGTTGGAGATTGTGGACGCGGCGACCGGCCCGTGGGGTAACATCGGGATCGATGACATCGTGTTCAGCGACCGCCCGCGCCAGCCGGGCGGGCCGCTCGAGGCGCGCGCCGACAACGGCTCGATGGCGCTGGCGTTGCTCGGAGGGGGCCGGGGCCGAGCCTGCGCCGATCTGCCGGCCGGGCCGCTTCCCGCGGTCGTGTTTCCCGCCCTCGCTGGGCCGGGCGCGGCGACGGCGACGGCGCCGTTTGGCCAGCGGCTCTGTGGCGCCCTGGGCCGGGGCTGGCGGCTGCGGCCGGGGACCGAGGCCACGGCCACGTTCCTGGTGACCTGGTATTTTCCCGGGCTCCGGCGCGAGGGGCTGCAACAGATCACCGGCATCGAGAAGCTGCATCGTTTCTACAAGAATCGCTTTGATTCGGCTGCGGGTGTCGCCCGCTACGTCGGTGGCCACTTCCGGTCGTTAGCGGCTCAGACCCGTCGCTGGCATGCCACCTGGTACGGCGGGACGTTGCCGCATTGGCTTCTGGAGCGGACGCTGCTCAACATCTCGATTCTGGCTACGGCCACCTGCTACCGGTTCGACAACGGGCGCTTCTACGGGTGGGAAGGGACCTATTGCTGCGCGGGCACCTGCACGCATGTCTGGCAGTACGCCCAGGCGGTGGGCCGGCTCTTCCCGGCCCTGGAACGGAGCGTGCGGGAAATGGTGGATTACGGTTTGGCCTACCACCCGGAGACTGGGGCGATGGACTACCGGGCGGAGGCCGACCGGCGCGTGGCGATCGATGGCCAGGCAGGCACCATCCTGCGCGTGTACCGCGAACATCAAATGTCGGTGGACGCCGCGTTTCTGCGGCGTAACTGGGCGAAAGTACGGAAATCGATCGAGTACCTGATGGGGCAGGAGGGGGGCGCGGACGGATTGCTGGAGGGCGAACAGTATAACACTCTGGACGCCTCGTGGTACGGGGAGATCCCGTGGTTAAGCTCGCTGTACCTGGCGGCCCTGCGGGCGGGGGAGGCGATGGCCCGCGAGATGGCGGACGGGGCGTTTGCGGAGCGCTGCGCCACCATCGCCGCCCGGGGGCGCGAGTTGCTCGTCGCCCATCTGTTCAATGGCGAGTATTTCATCCAGCGCCTCAACCCCAGGCATCGGGAGGCGATCAACACTAACCTCGGGTGTGAGATCGACCAGGTCTATGGACAGAGCTGGGCCTTCCAGGTCGGCTTGGAGCGGGTCGTGCCCGAGAAGGAATCGCGCTCGGCCCTCCAGGCCCTCTGGCGCTACAACTTCACCCCCGACGTGGGCGTTTACCGCCGCAATTTCCAGATCATCCCGGGCGGGCGCTGGTATGCGATGCCCGGCGAGGGCGGCGTGCTGATGTGCACGTGGCCGCGTGGCGGGGCGGCGACAGCGGCCGGGCGGGGTAACCCTGGCTTCGTCGCGTACTTCAACGAGTGCATGACCGGCTTCGAATACCAAGTGGCGGGGCACATGCTTTGGGAAGGCTTGGTCGAGGAGGGCCTGGCGATCACGCGGATGATCCACGACCGTTATCACGCGGCCAAACGCAATCCTTGGAACGAGGTCGAGTGCAGCAACCACTACGCCCGGGCCATGGCCAGCTACGGGGTTTATGTGGCCGCCTGCGGGTTCGAGTACCACGGCCCGCGTGGCCACTTGGGTTTCGCGCCCCGCGTGGCGCCCGAACGCTTCAAAGCC
>JAJXTA010000450.1 GCA_021784265.1 bacterium
CGGCGCTGGACGCCAAAGGCCAGCGGTACGTGACGGTGATCTCGGAGGCCGCCAAAAAGATGGGTACGCTCATCGATGACCTGCTGGTCTTTTCCCGCATGGGCCGCCAGGAGTTGCGCTACGGCACGGTGGAATCGGGCGCACTGGTGCGGCAGGTGATCCAGGAACTCGAACCCGAGACCAACGACCGCCGCCTCGAGTGGCGGCTCCAGGCGTTGCCCCCGGTGGCCGGCGACACGGCCCTGCTGCGCCAAGTCTGGTTGAACTTGCTGGGCAACGCCGTCAAATACACCCGCACCCGCCCCCACGCCTTGATCGAGGTGGGGACGCAAGCCGACGGGCCCGCCGAGACGGTCTTTTTCGTCCGCGACAATGGCGTGGGCTTCGAGCCGCAGTATGTCGGCAAGCTGTTCGGCGTCTTTCAACGCCTGCACGCCGAGACCGAATTCGAAGGAACCGGCATCGGTTTGGCGAACGTCCGGCGGATCATCAGCCGCCACGGCGGCCGCACCTGGGCCGCGGGCCAACCCGATGCCGGCGCCACGTTCTTCTTCTCGCTCCCGCACTTTTCCCCTCCAGAGCTATGACCGAACTAAGGCGAATCCTGCTGGTCGAAGACAATCCCAACGACATCGAACTCACCCTCGAGGCCCTCAGCGAGTACCATCTCGCCAACGAGGTGGTGGTGACCCGCGATGGCGCCGAGGCGCTCGATTACCTCTTCCGCCGCGGCCCGCACGCCGCCCGCCCGGACGGGTTGCCGGTCGTGGTCCTGCTCGACCTCAAAATGCCCAAAGTGGACGGCGTCGAGGTGCTCCGCCAACTCAAGTCCGATCCCCGCCTGCAGGCCATCCCGGTGGTGATGCTCACCTCCTCCCGCGAAGAGCCCGACCTGCGCCGCTGCTACGCGCTGGGCTGCAACGCCTACGTGGTTAAGCCGGTGGACTTCGAGCAATTCGTGGCTTCGATCAAGAAGCTCGGTTGCTTTTGGGCGATCGTCAATGAACCGCCCCCGGGGCGCCACCCCGAAGCCCCCGGGGCGGCTGCCGGCGCCACCCTGGCTTGACGCCGCTCCGCTCACGGGCGGGTGGCGCGCACGCGATAGAAGGCTCGGGCGCTGGGAGCGTTGGTGTCGGCAAGGGTCCACGGTCCCGTCGGCCCAGCCTCGGGAGCGGTCACGTCGCTCCACGTCCGCCAATCCGTGGTGCGTTGGAGGGTGTAGACCCAGTTGGTCCGCGCGTTGAAGCGGGCCTGGGCGAGGCCGTTGGTAACGCTGAGTCCCAGGTCCCGCACCGGCGGCGGGGGCACCAGCACGGCGAGGTTTGCCACCACTCCGTGCGCCAGCAGCGACCCCGCGTATTGCGGGTCTTGCCCGGCGTCGCTGTAGCTCGGGATCGCCACGGTGTCCACGTGGAACTCGGTGAAGTTCGTGCTGAGTTTCACCGCGCCGATGGGGCCAAAGACGATCCCGTTAGTGGTGATGGTGGTCACCAGGGTTTGGTTGCTCGCGGCGTAACTCAGGCTCACGTGCATCATGATCCCCGTCGGCAAGGCGATGGTGGTGTAGTCCGTCGAGCCGTTGTAGTTCAAGGCGCTGTTCGTGGACCAGACCCCGGGCCACACCGTGGCGCCAAACCCGGTGTCCGGGAAATAGCCAAACTCCACCAAGTCGGGCGAATTGGTGCCGGTGCCGCGGAGAAACTCCGGGCTCGTCGCCTCGGCGAAGTCCTGGAACCCGAGGGTGAGCGAGAAGGTCGAGGGTTTGTTCGAATAGGCCCCCCCAATCACGTCGTCGAGCCTTAGGTCAAAGTCGAGGGCGAAGTCGTCTTGCCGCGTCAGCACCGTGCCCAGCGGATGATAGAAGTAACTGTTCGGCTGGGCGGAATCCCAGGTCACCCGCAAGTCGTGGTTGGTGGCCTCCCACTGGAACAGGTTGGTATCGCCAAACACCCGCCAGCCGTCGGCCCGCGGGTCTTGCGCGAAGCTCTCCGCGAAGGTGGGTCGCGCCGCCACGACCGCAACGGCGTCGATCTCCGCTTTGCCGCTCAGCACCTCCACGCGGACGAAGCTCGCGCGGGGCAACGCCACGCTGTGCCCTTGGCTGTCCTGGGCCCAAGCCAAGGCAAAGCCGGCGCCCCCGCCCGACCCGGCGTAGCGCGCGCGGATCCCCGCCAAACCCTGCCCGGCAAAATCACCCCCTGTGAGCGCCGGATCCACCGGCAGGGTAAACTGCCCGGCGCCGTCCGTCGGGAACCACCCATCGACGGTCGGCGCCACCGCCGGGTTCAGTGCGTAGTAGGTGAGGCCGTCCGCGCTGACGGACACGCGGGTGCCGCCCAGGTTGTGGTCGAACAGTGAGCCGTCGGTGAGGCCACCGCCGGAGTAGTCATTGTTCGTGATGGTGAAGCCGGCGTGGCCGAAGACCAGCAAATCGAGGCCGAACGGGTGCAAGGGATCGCTGGTCGCCGGCGTCGCCAGATGCACCGTCAAGGAGCCGCCGGCCCCGACCGAGACGATCTGGTTGGTGCCGTAGGGCGGGTTGAAGGGGTCGGTGGCTTCGCCGAACGGGTTGACGCGCGAGGGCTCGCCGAGCGCGGCGGCCGCGTTGGTGAAGGCGGGATTGAACCCGCTGCCCGGGGCGTAGGCCACCACCGCGTCGGCATACTGTGCCTGAGCCGCACCCACCCACGCGCCGGCCAATGCCAGCACTAACGAACTAATCTTGCGCATACGCTGATCTTTCCCGAAGCGCCGCCGGCACGGCGGCGGAGTTGACGGTTACGAGACCAGCGCGAGGCCCAAAAACGCAAACGCCTTCAGACCCCGACAACTCAGAGAATGAAGGCATCTCCCGAATCCCGCCTCCGCACTCGCGGAGCGGGCTGGCCTCATCCTTCTCTGTGACGGAGAAGTTGGCCGGTCACGGCGCCCCCGGCGTTATGCCGAGCGCCCCATCACCGACCGGACGAGCACCGCCAGACCGATATCCTGACTTCGGGCTCAAGCCGCGCTCCCGCCTTCCCGGTCTCGGGACCAGTGGCAAGTGGGAGTCTGTCACCCGTTACAGTGGCGCAACCGTCCCCGAATCGCACGGGGTTCCCTGCGTCTGGCTGTGGCTGCGGACGGACCGAGGTCCGTCCGGTTATCAAAGAACCGGCGGCAGTATCCCCGAACGCTCGTTGCAGGCAAGGCCTTTTTGGTCCCACGGGTCTCAAGGTTGCGGGGTGCTGGCGCTGGCGTGGCCGCACTCACCCTCGCCGGACCTGCCGCCGAGGGCTCGCCAGCCCCACCACCCTCACGGGGCGCGCACCTCCAGGCAGACCATCCGGGTCATGTCCCGCGCGATGAGCCGCCCGTCGGCCAAGGCCAGGGGGCCCCACGCATCCGGCCCGGGAAGAATCTTGGCCTGGGCAAGCTGCCGATAGCCGCTGGTGGCTGCCTCGGCCAAAGTGAGGACCCCCTCGTCGTTCATGACGAACAACAGCCCCTGGGCCAGCAGGAACGGCCCGTTGCCGAAGCGATGGGCGGCCCCGCTCGCCCACACCGTCTTCCCTTCGAGGTCCAAGCAGACCAACTGGCCGTCGGGTCGAACGCCGAAAAGGTGGTTCTGGTACAAGAGCGGCGTCTGCTGCGTCGCGCCATAGACGGCCGGCTTGAGGCGAAACAAGGGCGCCACGCGGCACGCGCCGTTGGTTTCGCTGAGCTGCAACATCAGGCTGCCCGCATTATAACCGCCGCAGAGAAAAAGCCGCCCCGCCCCTATGTCCACCGGCGAAGGGACATTGGCGATGCTGATCTTCCAATCCGGCGTCTCCCACAGCAACGCGCCATCCGCCGCCGCCACGCCCGCCACCCCGCCACTGCCGCAATAAGCGTATTGCCGCCGGCCGCCAAAGTCGAAGGCCGTCACCGACGAGTGCGTCATTTGCCACCGGTGCGGATTGGGGGCTTTCCAAAGGACTTTACCCGTCGCCAACTCCACGGCCACCAGCAAGGCAT
>JAJXTA010000451.1 GCA_021784265.1 bacterium
AAACCGCTGGTGACCGGGCTGGCCTATGCCATGCGGCTGGAACTGCAAAAGGCCTATGCGTCGGGCAGCGCGGCGGTGGCCCGGACTCGCTTGGTGAACGGGTGCCGCTGGGTCAGAACCGAGGCGCCAAGCCGCCGAGATGGTCGAGCGACATTGGGAAGGCATCGTGGGACATTGGCAAGCGGGGTTGACGACGGCGTTCCTGGAAGGACTCAACAGTTTGTTTTCGGCGGTCAAGCGCAAGGCGCGAGGTTATCGTCCTTCGGCGTATCACACCGCGATGCTCTACTTCGTCGCGGGCAAGTTACAAGTCCCATACTATGCCTGATTACCCATTACAAACAGCGAGCAAGCACGAGCGTGAACTGAGGATAGATCTTGCCACCGGCGCGATTCTGGCCGGCGTAAACCTTCACGCTGATGTTGCCGCGCTTGACTTCGACCGGCTTCGGACGGCTTTGCAGGGACTTCGCTTTCACGCCCAAGATTGTCCCTAAACTGCCCCCAAAATCAAGGTATCTTCAAAAAACAGCAATGAAGTCTGGTACGCGAGGCGGGGGTCGAACCCACAACCTTCGGCTCCGGAGGCCGACGCTCTATCCAGTTGAGCTACTCGCGCACTCGACCGGCGATCAGTGGCATTGGGCCGCTTCCAGTCGCCCGATTCCGGAGTTCGTCACCTTACAATGTGACTCCGAAACCCCGGTCGGAGCGCGACCGAGCTTGCATGACGCTCCGCGGCGGCGTTCCACGAACCGGCCTCGGCACCTGAATGCCTCAAATCGCCTGGAACGTATTATGCCCTTCTCAAGCCGGGGGCAAGCAAATCCGCAAGCCGTTCAAGGCCCGCGATGCCACACTGGCCCGGGATTGAAGCCATAACGGACAATCCGGCAAGCATCGGCCACGGCGCATTCCCAGGTGGGCGGTAAGGGAATGCGGCGCTCAGGCCGTTTCGACAGGTGGGCGCCCCTGCGGGCGGATCGGCACGGTCCATTCCGGTTGGCGCAGGGAGGTGAAGCTGCACTCCCACCCGCCCCGACAGACTCTGGACACCAGTCCGCAGGCGCGAAGGTCAATCCGCTTGCCGCTTCCGGAGGGCTGCACTAAGCTTCGCGGTGTATGGATAACGTGTCACTGCCGCCCACGCTCGGATCACCCCCGCCGCCCGTCATCGCGCCGTCATCGCCCCGGCCGCAGAAAAAGGCCCGCGGTTGGATGATCTTCGCCCTGGTGCTGGGGGGGCTATTGGGCGTAAGCGTGCTCTTCAACCTGGGCTGGTTTTTGAGCGATGTGATCCGCCTCCGCCCCAGCCGGGGTTACACCTCCGGGCCCCGGCTCGAGGAAGTCCTGGTGCAGGACAACGGTTCCGGCAACAAGATCGCGGTGGTCGAGGTGGAGGGCCTGATCAGCGAGTTCATCAGCCAGGGCGGCTACAACATGGTGGAGGTGCTCAAGGCCCAGTTGCAGCGTGCCAAGGATGACGACCGGGTCAAAGCGGTGCTGTTGAAGGTCAATTCGCCCGGCGGCGAAGTGATGGCCGCGGATGAAATCTACCGCGCTTTGGAGGGGTTCGAGCAGAAGTCGCACAAGCCGATCATCTGCTCGATGGGCAGTCTGGCCGCGTCCGGTGGCTATTACGTGGCGGCGCCGTGCCGCTGGATCGTGGCCAACGAGTTGACCATCACCGGCAGCATCGGGGTGATCATGAGCACCTGGAACTACCGCCATTTGATGGACAAGGTTGGCGTCACCCCCATGGTCTTCAAGAGCGGCAAGTTCAAGGACATGCTGAGCGGCTCCAAGGAACCGGACGAGATCACCGACGCGGAAAAGGAGATGATCCAGTCGCTGATCGATGAGACTTTCCAGCGGTTCAAGGACATTGTCGCCGACGGCCGCGCGCAGGCCTACGAGAGGAACCGCAAACAAAGTGTCAAGCTGAGTGACGACTGGGAGGATTACGCCGACGGCCGTGTGCTGTCCGGGAAGGAAGCCTACAAGTTGGGTTTTGTGGATGAGTTGGGCGATTTCGACGTCGCCGTCAAGCGGGCCCGGAAGCTCGCGGGCGTCGCCGACGCGAACCTCGTCGAATACCAGCAGCGGATTGAGTTCACCGACCTGTTCCGGCTTCTGGGTCAGAGCGATGCCAAGGCGGTCAAACTCGATCTTGGTTTTGACCTGCCCAAGATTGAGGCCGGCCACCTCTACTTCCTATCGCCCACCGTGCTGCACTGAGCGTGCGGGGGGCACCGGGCCTCCGGCACGCGTTGGCGCAGCAACGCCTCGCCCGGTTGTGCGACCGGGAAACCGGATCGCAGGAGCTACGCCGGGTCGTGAACGAGGCCGCCGCGCTGATTCCCATCTCGCATCCCCAACGCCCGGCAGATCATGCCGGGCGGTCCGCCCCCGGCAATCGGTTGTCGTGCAAATGGCTTGCACGCGGCGCAAGGGTGTTTAATTTTGCGCCGGCTCAGAGGGTCAAGCATGAAACGCCATCCAGCCAGGTTGCGCGAACCGGCCCGCGGCAAACGGAGCTCCGGGCGGACGTTGCGCGCCAAGGAGCACCCGCCGGTACAGGCGCTGGCGGCTGAGCCGGCGCCCGCGCCGGAGCCTGTACCCATCCCGGTCCCCGTGGAGGATGCCTTACCCCCCAACCATCGCGAGCGAGGCAGCTACGACGGCGACACCGCCATCAAGCTGTACCTGCGCGAGATCGGCCAGGTCAAATTGCTCACGCCGCAGGATGAAGTGGACCTGGCCGCGCGCATCCGAAAAGGCGACAAGCGGGCGCGCGAGCAGATGATCAAGGCCAACCTGCGCCTCGTGGTGAAGATTGCCCGTGATTACGAAGGGCTCGGCCTGCCCCTGCTCGACCTCATCAGCGAGGGCAACATCGGCCTGATGAAGGCCGTCGAGCGCTTCGATCCCTCCAAAGGTGGCAAACTCTCCACCTACGGCTCGTGGTGGATCAAGCAGTCCATTAAACGCGCCCTCGCCAACCAGTCCAAGACCATCCGCCTGCCCGTCCACTTGGTGGACAAGATCTCCCGGATGCGGCGCATCGCCCTGAAGCTCCAGGAGGTGCTGGGCCGCGAGCCGACCGACGAGGAACTTGGTGAGGAACTGGACATGTCAGCCTCGCGCGTCAGCCTGATGCGCATGGCCGCCATCCGCCCCGCCTCGCTCGACGCGCCCATTGGCGACGAGGACTCCAACAATTTTTCGGAGATCGTCGAGGACGAACGCGCGGAGAATCCCTACGAGGAACTGGAGGGCAAGACCGTCACCGGCATGTTGCGCGACTTGGTCACGAAGCTCGACGAGCGCGAGTCCACCATCCTGCGCTTTCGGTTCGGTCTGGATGGCGGCACCGAGAAGACGCTGGAGGAAGTGGGCCGGAAATTTGGCGTGACTCGTGAGCGCGTCCGCCAGATCCAGAACATCGCCCTCAAGAAGCTGCGCAAGATGATCGAGAAGCTGGAGGCGCAGCAGCGCTAACCGCCCCGTTGCCCAACCCCGCATGAAAGACTCCCCTGCGACCGTCGCGGAAATCCAGGCGGCCATCCGGAACGTTCCGGACTTTCCCCAGCCGGGAATTCAGTTCAAAGACATCACCCCGGTGCTTGCCAGCCCGCGGCTGTTCTCCGGCTGCATCGAGTTGATGATCGACGGCCTCCGGCCCGGCATGGTGGACGCCGTGGTCGGCATCGACGCGCGCGGCTTCATCTTCGCCGCCGCCGCCGCGGTCCGGTTGCAGGCCGGCTTCGTCCCGGTTCGGAAAAAAGGCAAACTCCCCTACCGGACCCACGAGCAGAGCTACGACCTCGAATACGGCCGGAACACCATCGCCATCCACGTGGATGCCCTCAAACCCGGCGACCGCGTGCTGTTGATCGACGACCTGCTCGCCACCGGAGGCACCGCTGCCGCGGCGGCCGAGTTGGTGAAAAAAGTCGGCGGCCGGATCCTCGAAATCTCCTTCCTCATCGAACTGGG
>JAJXTA010000452.1 GCA_021784265.1 bacterium
CGCCGCGGCGACATCGGTTTGGAAGCGGAGGAAATGGACCCGTTGCTCGAGGCGATGCGCCACGACGAACTCGCGGAGCGCCCGCTCGAAGCCCTGCTCTTCGTTGAACGCTTGTCCGATCAACGCAAAGTGGCCGGGCTCTCCCGCGGCGACCCACGCCTGGGCGAGGCGCAGGAAGAACTCCGGCCCCTTCCAGGGCGTGAACCGGCCCACCAGACCGATCAGGCGGTCACCCGCGCCTAAGCCCAGCAAGGCGCGGATGCCGCCTCGTGGCCGCGGTGGGTAACGGTCCAGCGGGATGCCGTTGGGGACGACGGTCAGGAGCGGCTCGGGGAGGCCCTCGTGCCGGAGGGTTTCACGACTGAATTCGGACACCGTCACCACGCGGGTGGCGTGGCGGCGCGCCTGCAGACAAAAGAAGCGGCGGACGGGCCAAGCGAAAAAGTCGGCCGAGATCAGGTCGTTCACCCACCACACCGAGGGGCGCGGCGGCTGGTGGCAGAGGGGGGCGACGCAGAAATGGTCCTTGTTCGTGCAGGAGATAACCACGTCCGGACGGAACTGGTCCAGGACCGGCCGGAGGCGGCGGCGGGCGCTGACCAAGGCCTGCCAGGCGCGGAGCGTGTTCCAGGGCGAAAACCGCCGCTGAACCAGGCGCAACTCCGCCACCGCGCTCGGCAGCCGGTGAGGATAAAGCTCGACGGCCTGGCCTTCGAGAGCCGCGCGCAACGGGCTGGCAGGGGCGCAGGCACACGCCGCCCGCCACTCGCGGCGGCTGGGGGCGGAAGTGATCAGTTCGACCAAGTTGCGCTCCGCCCCCCCGAGGATGCGCTCCACGTGATCCACGAACAAAAGCCGTGGGATTGGTGGGGGAGCGTTCATGGCTCAGGGCGCCAACACCGCCGCGGCGGCCCCGTCCTCGGCGTTGGCTGCCTCGTTATGAGCCTAAAAGGTGCAAGCGCCGGTCCACGCCCGCTCAGTAAACAGAGGTCAGCAGCAACACCTGTTCCAAGGTGGAGACGCCCTCGCGCGCCTTGCCCAGCGCGACCTCGCGCAGGGTCTTCATGCCTTGGGCGATGGCCACCTTGGCAATGTCCACCGCGCTCCGCCGCTCGATGATGAGTTTTCGTATGTCGTCGGTGACCGTCATCGCCTCGATGATGGCGGTGCGGCCGGAATAGCCCGAGTTCTTGCAGCGTTCGCAGCCGCGTCCGCGGTAGAGTGGCACCCCCTGGAATAGCTTCGGGGCGATGCCCAGATCGGCAAACATCTTCGGGGGATAGTCTTGCTGTTCCTTGCAGGCCGGGCAAATGCGCCGCATGAGCCGTTGCGCGCAGGACAGGATCACGGACGAGGAGATGAGGAACGGGGCGATGCCCATGTCGTCGAGGCGGGCAATGGCTCCCGCGGCGTCGTTGCAATGCATGGTGCTCAGGACCTGGTGTCCGGTCAACGCCGCCTCGACCGCGATTTCGGCGGTTTCCGTGTCGCGGATCTCGCCGATCATCACAATGTCCGGGTCCTGTCGCAGAATCGAGCGCAGCGCCGTGGCGAAGGTGAGGCCGATTTCCTTCCGGACGGGCACTTGGTTGATGCCGGGGATTTGGTACTCGACCGGGTCTTCGACGGTGACGATGTTGTAATCCGGGCAGTTGAGCTCGTTCAGCGCGGAGTAGAGGGTGGTGGTTTTGCCCGAGCCGGTCGGACCGGTGACCAGCAGCAGCCCGTGCGGCGCATCCACCGCCGCCTTGAAATGGTTGAAGGTCTCCGGGTCCAAGCCGAGCTTATCCATACTGGCGGAGAGGTTGGACTTGTCCAGTACCCGCAGGACGCACTTCTCCCCGTGCACGGTGGGGAGGAAGGAGACCCGCAAATCGACCTCTTTGCCGCCCACCTTCATGCGCATTCGCCCGTCCTGCGGGAGGCGGCGTTCGGCGATGTCCAGGTTGGACATGATCTTCAGCCGTGAGGTTAAGGCCACCTGCAGGCTCTTGGGGGGCGGGGGAAAGTCCACCAGTGCGCCGTCGATCCGATAGCGGAGGCGGACCATCTTCTCGAAGGGTTCGAGATGGACGTCGCTGGCCCGGTCTTTGATGGCCTGGACGAGGATGAGGTTGGCGAGCTTAATGACCGGGGCCTCCTCCGTCGAGGCGGCCAGTTGGTCCACGCTCAAGTTGTCCGCCAGCTCCTTGGCGATCTGGACGGTGTCGGCTTCAGCCTCGAGTTCGGCCTGGCGCTGCGACTCCTGGATGATCTCCTCCATGCTGGGAGATTTGGAGCTGCTCTCCAGGGCGTTGAGCTTATCCAAGATCGCCCGTTCCGAGGCGATCATGGGCACCACCTCCAGGTGGGTGATCCGCTTCACGTCGTCCAGTGCCAGGACATTGAGCGGATCGGCCATCGCCAGGAAGAGGCGGTTATCCAGGCGGGAGACGGGGAGGACCTTGTGGTTGGTGGCCACTTCGCGCGGGATCAGACTCACCAGGTCCGGGCTCAGCGAGACGCGGGCGACGTTGACCGGCGGGCGGTTCAGCACCCGCCCCATGCACACCACCATGTCCACCTCGTTGACGTAGTTCTTCTCCAGCAGGAGCTTGAGCAGGCGTGTGCCCTCCTTCTTCTGCAGGGTGAGGAGCTCCTCGACCTGGCTCAGGGAGAGGAGGCCATCCTCGACGAGCGCATCGGCGATGCGTTCGCCGAAGGTCTTGTTCACGGGGAGGGGCATGGGGGGTTAACGGAAGGCGCGTCGCAAGACCTGGGCCAGCTCCGGCGGGGAGGCCAGGTACCAAATCAGGCGGGCCGTCTTCCCCGCCTTAAGTTCCTCCGCCGCCTGGGGGTTCCACGGGTTGGCCGTGGCCACCAGCAGGGATTTGCTCATGTGATCAAACGGCAAGAGGCACCACCGCCGACAGACCTCGCGGGGGAACTGGCGCACCCATTCCAAGTCCACGTCGTACCGGTCCAACGCAACATAGCACAGGCGCGCTTCCTCGCACAGCAAGCGCAGCGACTGGTCCAAAGGCACCAAGGAGCGATTGGCTAACACCTGGATGAAGGGGTCGGCGACGGCCCCAGGCTTGGCGGGCAGGAGCGAGGCGGTCCAACACTCGTCGAAGGTTTCCCCGCTCACGTGGCGTCCCTCGACAAAGAGCTTGCGCATGCGCTCCCGCCCGTCGCGTCCCTCTCCCGCCGGGGCGGTCCGGAGCGCTTTGGGCAGCTCGAGGATGTCCGGCTTGGCTGGCTCGGCCGGGGGCTTGGGGGTGGGCTCCGGCTCCGGGCTGGTCAGGCGCTCGGCGAAACTCTCCGCCTGCCGGTTCAGGCGGGCCAGGGCCGTCCTGACATCCGGGTCCTCCGGGCGGAGCTCGAGGATGCCCTCGTACTCCAGGATGGCGGAAGTAAGCTGGCCTTTACCTTCATAGGCCTTGGCCATCCGCTTGGTGGTATCAACCAAGTCATCGACCCGGTCGAGTCGCGAGTAGGCCTCCTTCAGGATTTCCAGGGACCCCACATCATCGGGCTGTGATTGCACGATGATCTCGAACATCTCGATCGTGCGCAACACCCTGCTCTCTTCGTCCGCAGTTAAACTTCCAGCCATGTCGATGCGTTGGCCCCCGCGCGGCCCGTCTCAGCGGTCGTGGGTGCGCGGCACCAACTACGCGGCTCAGCCTACCGGCCGCCGCGCCGCTCGGCAACTCTCCTTCTTCGCCCTCCTGCCCGTGGCAGGGCGGTTCTAAACTCCGTTTTTCGGGGCGAGCGCCGGTCTGGCGGCTTTGAACTCGGGGAACCCCACGGCCCGCAAACTGGAAACGCGGCTGGTTGCTCGGGCTGTGTTCGGCCCTTTGGCCGGAGGGCCTCGGCCCAGCGGGTGGGTTGGGACGGACCCCGGCGTTGGAGCCAGGTGGCGTGACGGTGGCGGGGCGCGGACTCCCCTTGGGGCACAGGATGCCCGCCCCTCTGGTCGCGGTCTTGGGAAAGCGGCTCCCGCTAAAGC
>JAJXTA010000453.1 GCA_021784265.1 bacterium
CCGGCGGGCGCGGGTGTTCCGCCAAGTAATCGCCCAGGCGCGCGCGGGGATGGCGGCTGCCAGGTTGCAGTGATGCCAGTAACACCAAGTCGAAGCGGGGCGGCTGCGCCAGGAAGGCCTGGGGCGTCAGCGGCGGTTCGATCCGCATGAGCCACGGGGTGCCGCATTGTTTGATCGCCTCGAGCGCCACCACCTGCCACTTGGCCACTTTCTCCTCCGCCTGCGCGGCCGGAAAGTGGGGCACGCTGCGCTCGGAGAGGATCGGGACCAGGCCGGCGGCCCCCAGCTCCGTCGCCTTCTGCACGATGATCTCCATACTCTTGGCTTTGGTGACGGCCTGGATGAGGGTCAACTCGTAGGGCAGCCGTGGCAGCGTTTGGGTCTGGCGCACGGCGAGCGACACGGCCTGGCGGGTGACCGCGGTGACCTCGCACAAGAATTCGTGGCCGGCGCCGTCCAGGACGACCGCCCGTTCGCCTGCCCGCAGCCGCAGGACCCGCGCGGCATGGTGGGCTTCCCGCTCACGCAAGGTCAGGGTGGGGCCCTGGCACGCCTCAGGCGGCAAATAGAACCGATGCATCCGGCTTAACGGAAGAAATCCTTCGCTTTCTCGAAGAAGCTCTTGCTCCGGGGATGAACGTTGGGGTCGCACAGGGCGGCGAACTCCTCCAACTTGGCGCGTTGGACCGCGTTGAGTTTGGCCGGCACCTCGACCACCACCCGCGCCAGCAGGTCGCCCGTGCCATAGCCCTGCACGTTGCGAATCCCCTTGCCCTTGAGGCGGAACACGGTGTCGGTCTGCGTGCCGGGGGGGATGCGGATATGGGCGGAACCGTTGATCGTGGGCACGGCCAGCTCCGCCCCGAGCGTGGCTTGCGCGAAGCTGATCGGCACTTCGCAGACCAGATCCTCCCCATCCCGCTGGAAAATCTCGTGCGGCTTGACGTGCAACACGACGTAAAGGTCCCCCGCCGGTCCGCCATGAAACCCCGACTCCCCGTTGCCGCCGGAGCGGAGGCGGGTGCCGTTGTCCACGCCGCCGGGGATTTTGAGGGTGACTTTCGAGGTCTGCTCGCGCCGGCCGGTGCCTTGGCACGTTCGACAGGGCCGCTCGATGACCCGTCCGGCTCCCTCGCACCGGGGGCAGGTCTGGGCGATGCTGAAGATGCCGCGGGAACTCACCACCTGGCCGCGCCCCCCGCACATCGAGCAGACTTTGGCGCTGGACCCCCGCTCGGCTCCCGTGCCGCCACAGGCGTCGCAGGTCTCGGGCTTGGTGATGGCAATCTGTTTCTCGCACCCCAAGACCGCCTCCTCGAAGGTGATCTCCATGTCGTAGCGCAGGTCGGCGCCCCGGTGGGCCCCCGAGGGATCGCGGCGTTCGCCGCCGCCGAAAAACTCCTCGAAGATGCTCCCGGCCCCGCCGCCACCGCCGCCAAAGACCTCGCGGAAAATCTCGAACGGATCGTGAAACCCCCCGCCGGGGTGCGCGCCGGCCCCCGCCCGGGCGCGGGGATCAAAGGCGGCATGGCCGTACTGGTCGTACGCCGCGCGCTTTTGGGTGTCGCTCAGCGCCTCATACGCCTCGCCCAGCTCCTTGAACTTCTCCTCCGCGGTCTTGTCACCGGGGTTCTTGTCGGGGTGGTACTTGACCGCCAGCTTGCGGTAGGCCTTTTTGATCTCCTCGTCGCTGGCCGTACGCTCGACGCCGAGGACTTCGTAGTAATCGCGTTTGGCCATAGCCTTCAGGCCGCCGGCTTCTTCGCCACCACCACCCCCGCCGGACGCAAGAGCCGTTCGCGGAATCTATAGCCCTTGCGCAACTGCCGGCCGACGTGGCCTTCGGGCAGGTCCGCCGATTCCTCCTGGGAAACGGCTTCGTGCCAGTTGGGATCGAACGGTTTGCCGGTGGCGTCGATCTCCTCCAGCCCCGCCTCGGTCAGCACCGCCTTCAACTGGCCCTGGATCATCTGGATACCGGTCTTGAGCGATTCGAGCGTAGCGCCTTGGGCGTTGCCGGTCGCCGCCAAGGCCATGTCGAAGCTGTCGAGCACCGGCACCAGCCGCGTGAGTAACGACTCGTTGGCGAACCGCGTCGCCTCTTGCCGCTCGCGGGCGGCCCGTTTCTTGAAATTCTCCAGGTCCGCCACGGCGCGCACATACCGGTCCCAATGCTCCGCCGCCTTGGCCGCCTGGCCTTGAAGGGCCTCCCACTCCTCCCGCGTCGGCGTGGGCGCCGGCGGCGGGGGGGGCGCGGCAGGCGGGGACTCCGGTTCCGGCCCCGGGGGGGTCGGCGCGGCCGCTAACGGCGCCGGCGGCGGCCCGGGCGCCGCCGCGGGGTTGTCGCCCGCCAACGGTCGAACCTCTTCCAGCGCCTCGGCGGTCTTGGTCTCGTTGTTCATGGTTTCGGTTTCAGACCGGGCCACCATACACAACCGGGTGCCGGGGAGCAACTCAGGAACCGTTTCGCCCGCCCCGGCACCCGCCTTGGCCCACGGCCTCGGACAGTTTTGCAGGGCGTACGCCCGATCGGTTTGTCCGACCTGGCAGGGCTGGAGATGTGCTGCAGACCGGGCGCCGAAAGCGGCCCGGGTGCGGGAGGGCTCCCAACCCAGGCCGGTGCTAAGCCAGGGGAAGGCGGTTGGGGAGGAAGAAGTTGACGAATCTGCGGGAACAACCCCGGACCTTCGGATCTTGCTGATCCGGATGAGCAGGACGGGATTCGTGCTGCCGACGGAGCCGCGACACGCGGCCCGACCCACGTGTGGCGGCCGGTTGTCGGGGTCTGGAGCATTGAGACCGGCGCGCACTATCCCTTGACAGACGGGCCGGGAAGTGCCAATCTGATCGCTGGTATAAGGCTTCTTGGCTGGCCAGCCCCGCCTGCGGGCGGCGGCAAACCCGCCAACCAGCGCACATGAGCCGGTGCTGGCAATATCGGTCGCGCGAGCGGGCGGGCGCGGAGACACCCGAGCGGGTGAAGTGTCTATCTCTCGCCTCGCTTCGCACCCGCGCCGCCGATGCGCGGCCCGGCGCGCAAACAACCCTCCCCCACAAAAGGTCCCCATGAAATCAAGTTTCAGAATTCTCGCCGTTTCGGCCGTGCTGGCCGTCGTGGCCTCACTCGAGGCCGGACAAGTCGTTCCGGTGAACACCAACTGGGCGGCCCAGGCGGCGGCTTACGCCGCCCGCTCGGAGTACGACCTCAGTTGGCACTCCGACGTCAGCGCTTGGCGCTCGCCCAATCGGGCACAGAACTTGCGCATGACCTATTGGAATGACGGTTTCAGTGCCGAGCCGCGGGTCCATGGGACGAATCCCGTGCCGTGGCAATTGACGATGCGCCTGGCCCGTTGGGACAAGGCAGCCGCGGGCGCGGGGGGGGGGGGGGGGGGGCGGTGGGGGGGGGGGGGGGGGGGGGGGGGGGGGGGGGGGCAGGCGCTTGGGCCGGTTCAATGGCAGATCGCAACCAATAGGGCTGCGGTGCAGGGACAAGGGATCACGATCGGGTACGTGAACGACACTAACGGCGTCGAGCAGACGTTCTTGGTTCAAAGCCCGCCCGCCGGCGGCGCCAACCTTCGCCTCGAGCTGGTCACCCGGACCACGGGCCTGACCGGCACCGTGGCGGGGGACGGCAGTGGGCTGTTGTTCGCCGACAGTTCCGGGACCCAGGTGCTGAAGTATAGCGGCCTCACCGTCACCGATGCCCGCGGCCAAGCTCTCGGGGCCAAGTTCGAGCCCGTGGGCCCGGATCAGTTCGCTATCGTCGTGCAGGACGCCGACGCCAGCGATCCAATTATGGTGGACCCGGACCTGCAACCCCTCTGGAGCAGTGGCGGCGATCAATCGAGCGAGCGATTCGGCTACGCGGTCGCTTATGCCTCATACGTAGATGGCACCGACACCTCCGGCAAGGGCGTGGTGATCGGCGCCCCTTATTTCGACAACGGCAGCAGCACCGACGCCGGCAAGGTCTTCCTCTTCATC
>JAJXTA010000454.1 GCA_021784265.1 bacterium
ATGATCAATCACGGCTATATGTACGTGAACATCGACGATTGTTGGGCCGTGAAACCCGGGGCCAGCGACCCGACGCTCGGGGGGGCGCCGCGCGACGCCGAGGGCCGTGTCAATGCCAACGGGCGGTTCCCCGACATGAAAGCCCTTACCGATTATATTCATGCCAAGGGTCTGAAGGCGGGCATCTATACCTCGCCCGGCCCGCGGACCTGCGCCGGACACGTGGGCGCTTACCAGCACGAGGCCCAGGACGCCCGGCGCTTCGCCGAATGGGGTTTCGACTTCCTCAAGTACGATTGGTGTTCCTACGGCGAGATTGCCAAGCAGCCGACCTTGGCTGATTTCCAGCGGCCCTACCGTCTCATGGGCGACCTGCTCCGGCGGCAGGACCGGGACCTGGTGCTAAACCTGTGCCAGTACGGCATGGGCCAGGTCTGGCGCTGGGGCAAGGAGGTGGGCGGCCACAGTTGGCGCACGGCGGGGGATTTGGGCGGTTCGTTCGAGGGCATCGGCGCGGCGTTGTTCCGGGACGGTTTCGATCTTTACAGCCGCGAGCACCTCGAGCGCTACGGCGGTCCGGGTGGCTGGAACGACCCGGACTACCTCCTCTTGGGCTACCTGAGCAACTGGAAGGGACAGACCGTGCCCACTCCGCTCACCCCCAACGAGCAATACACTCACGTCTCCCTCTGGTGCCTCATCGCCGCCCCGCTGATTTTCAGCGGGGATATCACCCGCTTGGATGACTTTACGTTGAGCCTCCTGACCAACGACGAAGTCCTCGACGTGGACCAAGACCCGCTCGGCCAGCCGGGGCGCCGCGCCGCCCAGGAGGGCGACCAGGAAGTCTGGGTCCGGCCGCTGGCGGATCATTCGCTTGCCGTTGGGTTGTTCAACCGGGGCGAGATGGCGGCGCCGGTCACCGCCCACTGGGCCGACCTGGGCCTGAGCGGCCGGCAACGGGCCCGGGACCTGTGGCGTCAGACCGACCTCGGCGTGTTCACGGGGGAGTACTCCGCCACAGTTCCCCGGCATGGCGTGGTGTTGCTGCGCCTCTGGCCGGCCCGGTAGGTGGGGACGCCGCCGGCCGGAACCCCGGTTACGCCAGCGGCTCCCGAGCGCCCCCGGTGGTTGACGGGCTCGAACCGGTGCAGCTACGGCAGCGCGGCCTTAGAGCTTCCACCCCTCGCGAAAGGTGGGTTGGACGTAGGCGTTGGCCGCGTCGGCGTTAGTGAAGCGCGCCCCAGCCGCGTCCCACTGCAAGGTCGTGTCGGGAAAGCGGATCGCAATGGCGCCGAGCAGGGCCACTTGGGTCAGGGCGCCGCCGTAATCGAAGTTGGAACCCGCGGGGCGGCCCGCGCGGATCGCCTCGATCCAGTCCCAGGCGTGGCCTTTGACCCGGGGAATCTTGGGCGGGGGGCCGCCCTTCTGGAGGTAGGCCTTGCGCCGGGCGTCGGGGACGATCCGGCAGTCGCCCGCCCCGTGTGAGCCGTGCATGATCATCCCCTGATCGCCGAAGAGGATGGCGCCGGTGCCGGGCACGTCGTAGTGGGCGTCCAGGTCCGCGGGCCGGGGAATGCGGTTAGTGCCATCGAACCAGACGAGCTTGACCGGGCCGCGCGCGCCGCGCGCCGGGAACTGGAAGGTGATCTTGGTGGCCGGCGGATAAGTGAGGCCATCCCGCTGGGGATCGTAGCCGGTGACCTCGGCCCGCACCGTCTCCGGCGCCCCCAGGTCCAGCGCCCAGAAGGAGGGATCCACCACGTGACAGCACCAATCGCCGATGGTGCCGGTGCCGAAGGGGAGCCAGCCGCGCCAGTTCCACGGGACCCAGAACGGGGTGTAGGGGCGGAACGGGACCGGCCCGAGCCAGAGGTCGTAGTCCAACCCTTTGGGCACCGGGTAGGTCTGATTGAGCTTGGGCAGGTTGCGGAGCTGACAATAGACCTCTTTGAAGGCGTCGCAGCCGGCGTGGACCTCATGGACCTGGCCGATGGCGCCATCCCACACCCATTCGCAGCACCGGCGGATCGAGTCGCTGGAGTGCCCCTGGTTGCCTAACTGGGTGGTGACTTTGTATTCGTGAGCGGCCGCCATCAACTGTCGCACCTCATAAATCGAGTGCGCCAGCGGTTTCTCGCAATAGACATGTTTGCCTCGCCGCATCGCTTCCAGCGCCACCACGGCGTGGTCGTGATCCGGCGTGCCGATCACCACCGCCTCAATCTCCGGCCCCATCTGGTCGAGCATCACCCGGAAGTCCTTGAAGCGTTTGGCGTCGGGATACTTGGCGAATTCCTTGGCGGCGTAGTTCTCGTCCACGTCGCACAACGCCACCACGTTATGGCCCAAGCGGGCCACTTCATCGATGTCCCGCCCGCCTTGGCTGCCGATGCCCACCGCCGCGGCATTGATCCGGCCGGCTGGGGACGGGCGCTCGGCGGCCCCCAGAAACCCCGTCGGCGCGACGCCAAACAACGCCACTCCGGTGGCCGTGCCGCGCAGAAAACGCCGCCGACTGAGGGGGGCGCGCCCGGAGGCCGACGGCGTGGATGCGGACTGCCGGGGTCCGCCGATGGCGGTGGGGTGGGTTGCGTCAGAGTGCATGGGCCGACTCTAGGCTTCACGCGGGCGGATGTCCAGCCGATGGGGCCAAGTTCGTTGGTCGGGGCGCCAGCTTTGGCGGGCGTTGGGCTGGGAGCGCCGACCTCCTTGTCGGCCCCGGCGGGAGCCCGATCGAGGGGCGAGAGGCGAGCGGCGAGGGGAAAGGGCGGTGGGACAGAGCCGCGAACGTGGAAGAGCGGAGCGTCGGGCAGGGCCGGCAAAAGCGGCAGAGGACTACCGCACTCCAAGACGCTTCGCGCGCGCCGGGGTCGCTTGCGGTGTGCGCGCCGGGGAGAAGACCGACCGTGCCAGTTCCTTGCCTGGCTAGGAGCCGCTGGCCAGGGGAGCGGATTCCACTTCCGCCAGGGCTTGCTCCTGCTTGGCCCGGGCCGCGCGGGCGTCGTAGTGATCGTTGTCCGGGTGCGCTGGGTTCAGGGGTGAGATGGCCCGGAGCTTGGCGATGATCGGGGGGAGATGGTGCAGCAGATAATCCACCTCGGCCGCCGTGTTGTAGAGGCCCAAGCTGAAGCGGACACTGCCGCGCGCCCGCATCGGGCTGACGCCCATGGCGGTCAAGACATGGGAGGGATCCAGCGAACCGGTGGTGCAGGCCGAGCCGCTGGAGGCGCAAATGCCGAGCTGATCCAGCAGCATCAGGACCGCTTCCGCCTCAACGAAGTCGAACGCCAGGTTGCTGGTGTTGGGCAGGCGCGGTTCTTTGGCCCCGTTGCGGGTGGTGTTGGGGATCGTGCGCAGCAACGTCTCTTCCAGCCGGTCGCGCAAGCCCCGCACGCGCTGGTTCTCCTCATCGAACCGTTCCAGGGCGAGTTGCGCGGCGCGCCCGAATCCCACCATCCCCGCCACGTTCTCGGTGCCGCCGCGGCGGCCGCGTTCCTGATGCCCGCCCATGACGTAGGGCTGGTATTTGAGGCGTCGGCGGACGTAGAGCAGGCCAATCCCTTTGGGGGCATGCAGCTTGTGGGCCGACAAGGAGAGGAAATCGGCCCCGAGCGCTTTGACATCCAACCGGAGCTTGCCCGGGGTTTGGACGGCGTCGGTGTGGAACAAGGCGCCCTTGCTGTGCGCGATGGCCGCCATCTCTTCGACGGGAAAGATCACGCCGGTCTCGTTGTTGGCCCACATGGCGGTGACAATGGCGGTGTCGGGGCGGATGGCTTGTTCGAAGCGGTGCAGGTCCACCGCGCCGTCCGACTCGACCGGGAGCAGGGTGACCTCGTAGCCCTGCCGCCGCAGGAACTCGACAAAGGTCAGCGTGGCGGAGTGCTCGACGGCAGTGGTCAGGACGTGGCGCTTGTCCGGGTGCAAAACCAGGGCGCTGTGAATGGCGGAGTTGATGCTCTCGGTGCCGCAACTGGTGA
>JAJXTA010000455.1 GCA_021784265.1 bacterium
TCGGCCCCAAGACCTTTCCCTTGGAGCGTGACGCGCGGGGCAAACTCATTTTCTACCTGGTCAAAGGCAAAGAACCCGAGGCGGAGTTTCCCCGGTGGCTCGGCCGGAACGGCGGCAATACCGGCGCCCCCGAGGGCGGCGAGATCGTCAAGGGCGATTGCCAGCCGGTCCTCGACGCCGCTGGGATTTCCTTCGATCGGGACACCGTTTTGATTTTCTGCCACCTGGCCACCTATGACGCCCAGAGGCGCACGTTCCGGCATCACTCGCCCTATTTCGGTGACTGGAGCCAAGGCGGCGGTTTGTGCTTCGTGGCCGATTGGGCCAACCAGGACCTCGCGAATCTCACTCGGAAGGAACCGCGGATCAACGATGGGGAGTACGGCAACATGTCGCTCGGCAAGCATACGACGATTTTCCTAGGCGGCATCGCCCATGAACTCGGCCATGCCTTCAGACTGCCCCACTGCGGTGAGCGCTGGGACGAAAAGGCGCTGGGCACGTCGCTGTTGGGCGGCGGCAACCATACGTACCGCGAGGAACGGCGCGGGGAGGGCAAGGGCTCATTCCTCACCCTGAGCAGCGCCCTGTGCCTGGCGTCCCACCCCCTGTTCAACGGCTCGGACAAGGGCCAGGCGGAACCCGGCCGGATCCAGCAGTGCACCTTGAACCTGTCAACCAACGTCACGCGGGCGGCACTGGCCGGCCGGCCCGGCGCCCTCCGCCTCGAAGGGAGAGTGAGCGGCACACCCCCGGTTTACGGCGTCATCGCTTACTTTGACACACTCCATGACGGTGGCTACCGGGCGCCCACCGCGACGTCCGTACCGGATGCGCGGGGCCGCTATGCCCTCGAGGTCAGCGACCTGACGCCCGGCTCCGTCTGCGACCTGCGGATCGAGTACTGCCATGTCAACGGCCGCGTCTCCGAGCAACGGCTGGCCTTCCCCGTGACGCCCCAGGGGCGGATTGACCTCTCCACGCTGGCACTGCGGAGCGCCCTGCAGCCGGTCGCCGCGGCGGTCGGCGCCGGGCAACGGGACGCCGCCCGGGCCGCTCTGCGGGAGCTGGAGACCGGCGGGGCCTCGGCCCTGGCCGTCCGCATTGGCCGGAAGCTCGTGGACACGCTCGCGCCCACGGTCAAGCCGAGCCCGGCCGCCGCCCCCGCCGGGCTCACCGAACTTCCCCTGGGGGACGCCCGGCCGGAAACCGCGGAGGTGGGTTGGCTCCAGCCCGCGGCCAACCGCATACCGAGGAATGACGAGATTGAGTCGCCTCTGCTCGATGCCGGCAGCCTCTACGCCACCGGCCTGTACGCGCATGCCCCTTCGCGGTACGTCTTTGACTTGGGCGGCAAATGGCAAACGCTGCGGGGCGAAGCCGGTCTGCACGCGGTCCATCAGCCTCACGGCATGGTGGTCTTTGTGATCAAAACTGATGGCAGGGAGGCCTTCCGCTCCCGCCCGATTCGCGGTTCGACCAAGGCCCACTACGAGGTGGAGGTGACCGGCGTGAAAACGCTGGAGTTGCTGGTGGAGAAAGGCTCGCCGAGCAACGGTGGGAATTGGGGCCTCTGGCTGGAGCCCACGCTCCTGCGAGCCCCTGCCTCAAAATGACCCCGGCGCGCACGGAGTGGCGCGCCCTGCCAACCGCCGGGAAACACCGGTCTGGCGCAATGGGACCCCGGCTCAAAGACCCCGGATGGCGGAGCCACGGCTCGCTTACGTTCGCGGCGCGGGAGAGGGCCGCGGGTCAGGCGGCGGCCTGGTCGGTCTTGCGCCGGATCAAGGGCTTGCTCTCCCCCCGCACCACCGCCCGGGTGACGGTGACCCCGTTCATCCCGCTGTCGCTGGGGATGTCATACATGACATCCAGCATGAGCTTCTCCAGCAGGCCGCGCAGGGCGCGGGCGCCGGTGCCCTTCTTGATCGCCTGGGCGGCCAGCTCCCGCAAGGCATCGGGAGAAAAGTCCAATTGCACCCCTTCCATCGCCAACAGTTTGGCGTATTGCTTGGTTAAGGCACTCTTGGGTTCGGTGAGAATCGCCACCAGTTGCTCCTCCGTCAACTCGTCCAGCACCGTGATCATCGGCAGCCGCCCGATGAACTCGGGGATGAAGCCGTAGGCGAGCAAGTCTTCGGGCTCGACAAAACGGAGCACCTCGCGGCGGTCGATGGCGCCGGCCCGCTGCGCCTGGTCCACCGCCCCAAACCCCATCACCCGATTGCCCAACCGCCGGTGGATGATCCGGTCCAGCCCCACAAACGCGCCCCCGCACACAAAGAGGATGTTAGTGGTGTCCACGCGGATGTACTCCTGCTGGGGATGCTTGCGGCCCCCTTGGGGCGGGACGTTGCAGACGGTTCCCTCGAGGATCTTCAACAGGGCTTGCTGCACACCTTCGCCCGAGACATCCCGCGTAATCGACACGTTCTCCGTCTTGCGGGCGATCTTGTCGATCTCGTCGATATAAACGATGCCGGTCTGGGCGCGTTTGATGTCGTAGTCGGCGTTTTGGAGCAGGCGCAAGACGATGTTTTCGACGTCCTCGCCCACGTAGCCGGCCTCGGTGAGGGTGGTGGCGTCGGCGATGGCGAAGGGCACGTCCAACGCCCGGGCCAGCGAGCGGGCCAACAGGGTCTTGCCCGAGCCGGTGGGTCCGATGAGGAGGATGTTGCTCTTCTCCAGCTCGACGCTGGCGTGGACCTCCTCCAGCGGCGTCGCGGAGTGGCCCGCCTCAGTCTGGATCCGCTTAAAATGGTTGTGGATGGCCACGGCCAACGTCCGCTTGGCCTGGTCCTGGCCGATGCAGTCCTGATCCAAAATGGCTTTGATCTCCGCCGGCCGGGGCACATTCACCCGGGGTGTGGCCCGCTGGGTTTCCGCCCGGAGTTCTTTGTCCAGCACCGTCTTGCACACCAGGATACAGCTATCGCAGATGTACACCCCGGGACCTTGGATCAGCTTCTTGACCTCGGCGTGGGATTTGCCGCAGAAGCTGCACAAGGTGAGCTGGGAAGGCCGGGCCATCGCGCTCGCCTCAGACCGAACTCCGCAGCCCCGGACGCGCCCCCCGCACCGCCCTGGGCCGGCCGCCCCGCCGGGGCCAATCCCGGCGCGCCATCAACCCGGCTGGACCGTCACCGCTCATTTCTTCTCCTCAGCCGCCAGGCTGGGGATTTCGCGGCGCGATTTGACCACCTCATCCACCAGGCCGTAGGTCTTGGCTTCCTCGGCGGACATGAACCGGTCGCGGTCGGTGTCGCGGGCAATCGCCTCGAGGCTCTGACCGCAATGGGTGGCGAGGATCTCGTTCAACCGATCCTTGAGCCGGAGGATCTCCCGCGCCTGGATGCTGATGTCGCTGGCCTGGCCCTGCACCCCGCCCCACGGCTGGTGGATCAGGATGCGGGCATTGGGGAGGGCGTAGCGTTTGTGCTTGGTGCCGGCGGCCAGCAACACCGCCCCCATGCTCGCCGCCTGGCCGATGCAATAGGTGTTCACGTCACACGTCAGGAATTGCATCGTGTCGTAAATCGCCAACCCGGCGGTGACGCTGCCGCCCGGGGAGTTGATGTAGAGGTGGATGTCCTTCTTGGGATCGTTCATCTGCAGGAAGAGCAGTTGGGCGATAATCACGTTGGCCACCGTGTCATCGACCGGCGTGCCCAGGAAGATGATGCGGTCCACCAGCAGCCGCGAGTAGATGTCGTAACCGCGTTCGCCACGGCCGGTCTGCTCCACGACCATCGGGACAAGGAAATCTTGCATAAACATTGGTTATCCGGGGGACGTCCGCACCGGGCCACGCGCGCCAGGCGGCGTCCTGACCCGCAACCTAATGGAGGAGAGGCACAGCGTCAAGGCCGGCACCACCGCCGCTCACTGGGCCGGCACCCAAGTCGTCCCATCGCTGAACACCGCCCGCCGCAACGTCGCCGTGATCCGCGCGGTAGCTTCCGGGATCTTGAAGATGTAG
>JAJXTA010000456.1 GCA_021784265.1 bacterium
CAGGCCGCCAGCGCCGGCGAACTGGCCGTGGCCCGGTTTCTGGTGGCGCACGGTGCGGCAGTGAACGTTCGTTCGGCTACCCAAGCCACGCCGCTGATTGCCGCGGCGGGCGCGGGCCAGAAGGCGATGGTCGAGCTGCTGCTCGAACAGGGAGCCACGATCAACGCCGCCGACCAGGGCGGTGAGACGGCCTTGATGAAGGCCGCCCGGAGCGGGTTCCAGGCGGTGGTCGAGGTCCTGCTGGCCCACCGGGCCGACCCCAACCTCGGCGGGCGAGACGGGCGCACCCCTCTCTGGTGGGCCGCCGCGGGCGGCCACGTTGAGATCGTCAGGGCACTGCTTGCGGCGGGCGCGGACCCCAGCGCGGCCGACGCCAACGGGCTGTCGCCGTTGATGGAAGCGGCGCGCGCAGGGTCGCTCGCCGCCGCCCGGTTGTTAGTGGCCGCGAAGGCGAACCTGGAAGCCAAGACCTTTGATGGGAAGACCGCGTTGTGGGCGGCGGTCGAGGTAAATCGCACGAACGTCGCCGGCCTGCTGCTCGAGCACGGCGCGCACGTGAACGCCCCGGATGGTAACATGACGACGCCGCTGTGGCGTGCCGTCGAGGAAGGGGCAACGGACATGACGGCGTTGCTGCTGGAACATGGAGCGGACGTCACCGCCCGACAGGGTTTAGCGGATCCCCGGTTCACGCCGCGCTTTCGCCGGGAGCACCTCGGGATGATGGCGCTGCATGTCGCCGCTCTGCGCGGCCACACCGAGATCGTTCGTCTGTTGTTGGCGCATAAAGCCGATTCCAACGCCAAAGATGGGGACGGCACACCGCCGCTCCACTATGCGGTGGGCTTCGATCATCCCGGAGTGGCGGAGTTGTTGTTGGCCGGCGGGGCGGCGGTGAACACTTTTGCCCCCTGGACGATGTCGCGGCCGCAGGGGCCGTATTTCGGGGGGCCTCCAGAGCGGATGCGGCTGGAACTCACCGCACTCGAGTTGGCCGTCAGGCTCGGCAAGGTGGCCCTCGTCCGACCACTGTTAGCCAAAGGAGCGGACCTGAACACGCTGAACGCGGACGGGATAACGCCGTTGTGCCTCGCGGTGGCGGTGAACAACACCGAGATCCTCCAGCTTCTGCTGGGCCACAAACCCGACCTGGAGCTGAGGGCGCCAAAGGGGGTAACCCCACTCCAGTTGGCGGTCGGGGAGGGGTCCGTTAACATTGCCCGGCTCTTGTTGGACGCCGGCGCCAACGTCAACATCATGAACCGGGACACCCGCGAGACGCCGCTGTTCGACGGCGTGCGACGGCGGGACCGGGCGATGGTCGAGCTGCTCCTGGCGCACAAGGCGGAAGTGAACCTCTTGGACGCATCTGGCCGGAGCCCGCTCGGTTGGCTGCAACGGCCACCAGTTGCTCCGCCGCCCGGCACGTTCGCTCCCGTGGGTCCGACGCTCCCCTCGCCGATGCCGGTCGGTTTCCTGCCGGCCCCGGGCGGCTCTCCGCCCGGCCCTGCGGCTCCGGGCGCGGGTCCAGACGAGGCAGAGGCCGCGACGGTGGCCATCCGGGCGCTCTTGCTCAAAGCCGGGGCCAATCCCGAGCTCGAGCGCGAATCGTTCATCGGCGTCAGCCGGCCGTCGCGCGGCTTGCGGGAGAACTGGTTTGAGAAGGCGGTCAACCCCAGCAATCGCTTTACCCTGTTGGAGCTGATAGCCAACTTCTATGCCCGGGAGGGCCGGTTGCCTGGCGAGGGGAAGAACCCGGCGTGGCTCGCCTTCCCCGCTCTGGCCCGTGTGCGGGTGGAGCGGCTGGACGCCAGCGGTCGCGCGAGCACGCCGCTGCTGGTGGATGCCGAGGCGATGTTGACCGCGGGGGATTACTCCAAGGACCCGTGGCTTCAGTGGGGGGATGTCGTCGAGATTCCCGAGGCCGACCACCGGCTCAACGAGCCCTGGCCGGGTTTTGCCCCGGAACTGGTGGCGGCGTTCGAGAAGGCGCTCACGCGGAAGGTGCAGATCCTCGTCAAGGACCAGACCAACACCCTGACGCTCTTGCCGTGGCCGCGCGGCTTTGCGGGCGGCGGCGTGGTGCCTGCCACTCAGCTTGTGCCGGGAGAGGTCCTCGTCCTCGGCAGCGACGGACGACGCCCGGTCTCCCCGCCCGCGCTCGAACCGCCCAGTTTCTGGCTGGCTGAGGTGGTGAACCAGTGCGGGTTATTGCGCCTTTCCTCCGATACCAGCCGCGTCCGTGTGCGGCGGTCCGAACCGACTACCCACCAACCGCAGGAGTTCGTCTTCGACCTGCAACAGAAGCCGTCGCCGAGCTTCTGGTTGCGAAACGGGGACCAGATCGAAGTGCCCGAGAAGGGGGCGGAAGCCGCCCACTGAGCTCAGGCCGCGCCCAGACGGCCAGGCCGTGCGCGGGTGTCTTGGGCTGGCGGCCAGTCGAGCGGCGCGCGGTGAGAGCGAGAAGGTGGTTGGCCGTGCCCGGTGGCGCGCCAAGGCTCGCGGTCCGCTTATTCTTCCTTGGGCTTCTTGCTCTCGGCGATGACCTTCTGCTCCAGCTCGCGCGGCATTTCCTCGTAATGACTGAAGTCCTCGGTATGCACCGCCCGTCCGCCCGAGAGGGAGCGGAGGACGGTCGAGTAATGGTAGAGTTCCATGGCGGGGACATGGGCTTTGACGATCTGCAGGCCGCTGGCGCTGTCCATGCCGAGGATCTTCCCGCGGCGGCTGGAGAGATCACCGATGACGTTGCCCATGGCGTCGTCGGGGACCTTGATCTCGACTTGGTGAATGGGCTCCAGGAGGCAAGGCCGGGCGGTCATAAAGGCCTCCTTGAAGGCCTCCTTGCCGGCGATTTGGAAGGCGATGTCCTTCGAGTCCACCGGGTGCATCTTGCCATCGTAAAAATCGACCTTCAGGTCCACCACGCGGTAGCCGGCCAAGACCCCTTCGGTGGTGGCGGCGTTGACGCCCTTCTGGACCGAGGGCACAAACACCCGGTCCACGTTCTGGCCGGTAAGGCTTTCGGTAAACTCGACGCCGGTCCCGCGCGCCTTGGGCTCGATGCGCATCCAGACCTCGGCGAACTGGCCGGCCCCGCCCGTTTGTTTCTTGTGGCGGTATTTGGATTCGGCCTTGGCCTTAATGGTTTCGCGGAAGCGGATGCGGGGCGCCACCAGCTCGAAATCGACCTTGTAGCGGGCCTTAAGCCTCTCGCTGATCACTTGCAGATGGAGTTCGCCTTGACCGGAGAGGACCGTCTGGTGCAGCTCCGAATCCACCTGATAGACGAAGGTTGGGTCTTCCTCGTGGAGCGTTGCCAACCCTTGGGCGATCTTATCCTCCTCCCCTTTGCTCTTGAGTTTCAGGGCCGCGTGGATGTTCGGTTTGGGGAACTGGACTTTGGGCAGGGTGAGCGCTAACCCGGGGGAGCAGAGGGTGTTGCCGGTGTGCGTGTCCTTGAGCTTGACCACCGCCCCGATGTCCCCCGCCGACAAGTGGTTGGCCGCGGTGCGCGTCTTGCCGTTGAGAACGAAGATCTGCCCGATCCGTTCAGTGGTGTTCCGATCAACGTTGAAGAGGTCGCTCCCGAACTTCACCGAGCCCGAATAGACCCGAAAGAACGACATCTCGCCCAGATGCGCCTCGCTGAGGGTCTTGAAGACGTGGAGCACGGTCTCGGGACGGGTGAAAGAGAGTTCGGTCTCGGCCCCGTTGGCATCGCGGGCGGGCACGCGGGGCCGGTCCAGGGGCGAGGAGCCATATTTGGCCAGGAAATCCATCAAGCGGGCGACGCCGACGTTCGTTTCCGCGGAGGTGCAGAACACCGGCAGGAGGTTCTGCTTCTGCACCGCCGTATGGACGCCGGCGCGCAGGTCGTCCTCGGAGAGTCCACCTTGGGCGAAAAACTTCTCGAGCAAGGCGTCGTCCGATTCAGCGATCAGCTCCAGCAGCGCCTGATGCAAGCGCAGATCGGAA
>JAJXTA010000457.1 GCA_021784265.1 bacterium
GCCGGCGGCGCGTATGTCCCTCTGGACCCTGACTCCCCCAAAGAACGCCTCCAGTTCATGCTGCAAGAGGCCGGCGTCAAAGTCCTCCTGGCCCAGACGGCGGCGCTGGCGACCGTCGAGGACCTGATCGCCGCCGCGCCCACTTCGGCCGACGCCGCGGCTTTGGCCCGCAACGTGGTGGTGGTGCGGCTTGAACCCAACCCCCCTCCCGTCAGCCCGGAGTGTGACTCCGCGCCGCCCGACAGCGCCAGCCCAGACGACTTGGCGTACGTGAGTTTCACCTCCGGCTCCACCGGCCAACTCAAGGCCGTCGCGGTGCCGCACCGCGGCGTCGTCCGGCTGGTCAAAAACACCGATTATCTCCAGTTCACTCCGGACCAAGTCTTTCTCCAACTGGCGCCGGTGGCGTTCGACGCCTCGACGCTGGAACTCTGGGGCCCGTTGCTCAACGGCGGGCGACTGGTGATGTTCCCGCCCCATGTCCCTTCCTTGACCGAGTTAGGGGCCTTCATCCAAAGGCACAAGATCACCACGCTCTGGCTCACGGCGGGCCTGTTTCATGCCATGGTGGAGGAACAGATCGAGGCCCTCAAAGGGGTGCGGGAACTGCTGGCCGGTGGCGATGTCCTCTCCGTGGCCCATGTGCGCAAGGTGCTCGAGCAGGTGCCGAGCTGCCGCCTGGTCAACGGCTATGGCCCCACCGAGAACACCACCTTCACCTGTTGTCATACCCTCACCCGCCTAGCCCCCGAAGACCGCTCGGTGCCCATCGGGCGGCCCATTGCCAACACGCGCGTCTATGTGTTGGACGACCATCAGCAACCCGTCCCCGTGGGGATCCCGGGCGAACTCTACGCCGGGGGCGATGGCTTGGCCCGCGGCTACCTGAACCGCCCGGACCTCACCGCGGAGCGATTCCTCCCCGACCCCTTCAGTCCGGACCGCGCGGCCCGGCTCTACCGGACCGGCGACCAGGTGCGGTGGCGGGCGGATGGGGTGTTGGAGTTTCTCGGCCGCCTGGACGCCCAAGTGAAGATCAGCGGCTTCCGCGTCGAGCTGGGGGAGATCGAGGCGCGTTTGGCCGAACACCCCGAGGTGCGGGCGTGTGTCGTGGTGGCGCACACGGTCGCTTCCGGTGACAAGCGGCTGGCGGCGTACATTGTGCCGGCGGAGGGGAAAGCGCCCCCCGCCGCGGCGCTACAAGCTTTTCTGCGCCCGACCCTGCCACCCCACTTGGTTCCCGCCAGCTTCACCACGCTGGCGGCGCTTCCCCTGACTCCCAACGGCAAGGTGGACCGCCGAGCGCTCCCACCCCCGGACCTGAGCCGTGCGCCAACGCCCGAGCCGTTCGTGGGCCCGCGCGACCCTCTCGAGGCCCGCCTGGCCGCGATCTGGGAGAAGGTCCTCGGGGTGCGCCCGATCGGGGTGCATGACCGATTCTTTGACCTGGGCGGCTACTCGATGTTGGCGGTTCGTTTGGCGGCCCAGGTGGAGAAGGTCTTCGACCAGCGTCTTGCCGTGAACGCGATCTTCCAGTTCCCGACCATCGCGCAACTGGCCCGGTTGCTCGGTCCGGAGAGTGAACCGGCCACGCCCAGTGCTCTGGTGGCGCTCCAACCCGAAGGCACGCAGCCGCCGCTGGTGTTCGTCCACGGGGCGGGCGGCGGCATGTTTTGGGGTTACCACAACTTGGCCCGATATCTGGGCGGGGATCAGCCGGTTTATGGCCTGCGTTCGCGCGGGGCCGAAGGCGGGGAGGAGTTCGCCGCGATCCCGGAGATGGCCACCCAGTACGTCCGCGATCTGCGCGCCTTTCAACCGCACGGGCCGTACTATCTGGGGGGCTACTGCTTCGGGGGCACGGTGGCCTACGAAATGGCTCGCCAGTTGGTGGCCCAGGGCGACCGCGTGGCGTTGTTGGCGCTGATCAATTGCTCGCCACCAAACTCCAGCTATAGCCGCTTCCCCTGGACGCCGCGCGGGGTCGTGCGGTTCTTGGGCAACCTGCTCTACTCGGCGAGCTACATGTTCCGGCTGAAACCGGACGACCGCCGCAACCTCATCCGCTGGCGAGCGCGGGTCTTGAAGAAGCGCCTGGGGCGGCTCCTGCGGCTGCGGCCACGCGGGGGTCAGGGGTGGGAGATCGATGAGGTGGTGGACCTGAGTTTTCAGCCCGCCGAAGGGCGCCAAGTGTGGGAGACCCACGTGCAAGCGTTGATCAAGTACCAGCCCGGACCCTACCCCGGCCGCGTTACCCTCTTTCGGACCCGGGGCCACCCCGCGGTGTGTTCCTTCGATGAGGCCTACGGATGGGGCGAGCTGGCTGCCGGCGGCGTCACGGTCAAGGTGGTCCCCGGCGCGCACGAGAGCATTTTGGACGAGCCGCACGTGCGCGTGGTGGCTCGCGAGCTGGCGCAGTGCTTAACGCGGTTAAGAAACGACCAAACCCCTTAACGACCATGAGTTTATTACGATTCCTCCTCCGGCAAGCCCGCGGCTTGGTGCTGCTGACCTCGGGCACCGCTTTCTTGAGCGGGGCGTGCAACGCCGGGTTGATCGCCCTGGTGAGTTACGCCCTCAACCACGCCGGCACGCTCACCACCGCGTTGGTGGCGGGTTTTGTCACCCTGGGATTGGGCAAGCTGCTCACTTACTTCGCCTCGCAGGTGCTGCTGGCCCGGTTCTCGCAGCGGGCGGTGGCCGACCTCCGGCGCGACCTGGTGCGCCGCATCCTAGCCGTGCCGCTGCGGCATCTGGAGGAGACCGGCACGCCCAAGCTCATGGTCGCCTTGGTGGAAGACATCATGAATATCAGCCAGGCCCTGCTGATGATCCCCAACTTCACGGTCAACCTCGCCATCCTCGGTGGTGGCGCCGTGTACCTCGGCTGGCTCTCCAGTCGCGTAGCCTTGGCGCTCTCCGGCATCATCCTTTGCGGCGCCGTGGCCTACCGGCTCCTGGTGGCCAGCGGCTTCCGGTACCTGAGTTTGGCGCGGGAGGAGGACGACCGGCTTCTGGCCCAGTTCCGCGCCCTCACTGAAGGCATCAAGGAACTCAAGCTGCACCGCAACCGCCGGAACCGCTTCCTGTCGGATCACGTCGAGGTCGTCACCGAACGGCTCTCCCGGCTCAACGTGGCCGCCGAAGTGCGCTTTATCCTCGCCCAGGGGTGGAGCCAGCTCCTCTTCTTCACCATGGTCGGCTTGATCCTCTTTGCCTTGCCCGCCCTGGCCCACCTGGGACCGGCCGCCCTTACCGGTTACGTGGTCACTTCCCTCTATCTCATGGGGCCGCTGGCCGGCGTTCTCGGCAGCCTTTCCGCCTTCGCCCGGGCCGACGTCTCCTTGCGCCGGCTGGAACACCTCGGTTTGGCCCTGGAAGCCCATTCGACCGAAGCCTGCTCCCTGACCCGCCCCGAGCCGGTGTTGGCCTTCCGCCGCCTGGAGCTCATCGAGGTAACTCACTCCTACCACCGGGAACGGGACGACAGCCATTTCCTCCTCGGCCCCATGAGCCTGACGTTGCGCCCGGGCGAATTGGTGTTCCTGGTGGGAGGCAACGGCAGCGGCAAGTCCACTCTGGCCAAGATCATCACCGGCCTCTATCCCCCCGAGGCCGGCCAAATCCGGCTCGACGGGGCGCTGGTCACGGATCAGACGCGCGACGATTACCGGCAGTTGTTCTCGGCGGTGTTCGCCGACTTCTACGTCTTCGAGAGTCTGATTGGGTTGGAGGAGACGGCCCTGGACGGGCAGGCGCGGGACTACCTGGTCCAACTCCACTTGGACCACAAAGTGAAGGTGCAACAAGGGACGTTCTCGACCACCGCCCTGTCCCAGGGCCAGCGCAAACGGCTGGCCTTGCTCACCGCCTACCTGGAGAATCGCCCCTTCATCCTCTTCGACGAATGGGCTTCGGACCAGGATCCCCTGTTCAAAGACGTCTTCTATCGCCAGATGCTGCCGGAACTCAAGGCG